>JAYUPZ010000099.1:0-10097 GCA_043759805.1 Myxococcales bacterium
GCATTTCGCCGAGTAACACGACGTCCGGATCCTGACGAAGGATGTATTTCAGAGCATGCTTGAAAGACGCGGTATCGGCACCGATCTCGCGCTGGTTCACGAGGCACCCCTTGTGAGGATGCAAATATTCGATCGGATCTTCGACGGTGATGATGTGTTCGTGGCGCTCGGTGTTGATCTTGTCGATCATGGCCGCGAGCGTCGTTGACTTACCCGAGCCAGTAGGACCCGTGACCAGCACCAACCCTCGTGGTTTGTTGCACAGATCGTCAATGACTTGGGGCAGGCCCAGTTCGCTACAGCTCTTGATCTGAAAGGGGATCGTTCGGAAGGCGCCGCCGACCGCGCCCCGTTGCATGAATAAATTGGCACGAAATCGGGAAAGATTGCGAACGCCAAACGAAAAGTCGAGTTCCTGAGTTTCTTCAAACCGCATTTTCTGGGCGTCCGTCAACACCGAGTAGCACAGCTGCTTGGTTTCGACGCCATTCATGGCGTTGAGCCTCAGAGGCACCAGCTGGCCGTCAATACGCAGCTGCGGCGGAGAACCGGTGGTGATGTGGAGATCGGAGGCACCTTGCTCGCACATTGCCTTCAACAGTTGCTGAAGGTTGACTTGCATCGTTGGTGCGGTGGTAGCCATTTTTCTTGTCCTAGTCTGCGGCCGTGACGCGACTGACTTCTTCGATTGTCGTCACGCCTTCACAAAGTTTGCTGACTGCCGCCATGCGCAGCGTCTTGAGACCATGCCGAATCGCCTCGGTCTTGAGTTCCGCGGCCGAGGCACCTTGCAAGATCAACTCCTTCAAAGCTTCCTTCATCAACATGATCTCGTAGACGGCGATACGGCCTTTGTAACCGCTGCCTCCGCAGACCTTGCAGTCACCGCCTCTGCCACGCATACACTTGGCGGTTTCGATGGATTCGTCGCTGATTCCTGCGAGTTGCATCTTTTCTTTTGGCGTATCCACGGGTTCTGCGCAGGCCGAACAGACTTTGCGGACGAGGCGCTGCGCCTCAACCACGTTCAGCGATGCGGTAACGAGGAATGGCTCGATGCCCATATTCAACAAACGTGTGACGGTTGAAGGCGCGTCGTTGGTATGTAGGGTGGACAACACGAGGTGTCCCGTCAATGCCGCCTTGACCGCGATTTCGCCGGTTTCGAAGTCGCGAATCTCGCCGATCATGATGACATCGGGGTCTTGACGGAGAAAGCAGCGCAAGGCAGCCGAGAAATTAAGCCCTATTTCGTCGTGCATTTGGCACTGGTTGATGCCGGGAAGATTGAACTCGACAGGGTCTTCCGCCGTGCAGATATTTTCTGTCACCTGGTTCAATTCGGCGAGCGCGGAATAGAGCGTCGTCGTTTTTCCCGACCCGGTCGGCCCGGTGACCAGACACATTCCGAAGGGCTTGTGGATTGCGCCCTTGAAATCGTTTAGCTGTGGTTGCTCGAAACCCAGGCGGGTCATGTCAAGCTGAAGATTGCCCTTGTCGAGCAAGCGCATACAGATCTTCTCGCCAAAGAGAGTCGGCATGACCGACACGCGATAGTCCATCTCTTTGCCGGCCGCGAGCTTGAGCTTGATGCGGCCGTCTTGCGGTAGCCGGCGTTCGGAGATGTCGAGTTGCGACATGATCTTCACGCGTGACGACAACGCGGCTTTCAGCGTGGGCGGTATCTGCATCATCTCTTGCAGGACCCCGTCCACGCGATACCGAACACGGTAACTTTTTTCGTACGGCTCGATGTGGATATCCGAGGCGCCCATCTGGATCGCCTTGGTAAGAATGTGGTTTGACAAACGTACGACCGGAACGTCTTCGGCCTGCCTTTCAAGATCGACAACGCCCGGGTTGTCTTCGACAGTTTTTTCTACCGTGACGGTTTTTTCGAGCTCTTCGAGGAGCGCTTCGAGACTGATGAGCTCGGCGGTCTTCGGTTGGTAGTACTTCTTGAATGCCTCGTCGATACCGATCTCCGAGGCCACCACAACTTCGATGTTGTAGCCGGTGAGAAATTTCAAATCATCGATGGCGAGAATGTTGGAGGGATCCGCCATCGCGACGATGAGCGATGACCCCGTACGACTGACAGGAATGACACGATGACGCAGGGCGACGTCTTTCGGCATCAGAGCGATGAGTTCCGGCTCGACCTCCCAGTCGTTCAAATTGATCGATGGGACGCCATATTGCTTCGACAGAAACTGGGTGAGTTCCCCCTCGTCGATAGCACCGAGCTTCACAAGGCTCGTACCAATGCGTTCACCGGATTTCCGGCTTTCTTCTTGTGCGAGATCCAACTGTTCGTGGGAGATCAGTTGATCACGCAGCAGTAGCTCTCCGAGTCGGCTCATTTTGCTAGTTGGCGGTCGTCAGAAAGTCGACGCTCCTTGAGTTCCATCGTATCTGGAGCCGGACGTTTGCACCAATATGCTACTCTCGCCGCCCGTGAAAACACCGACCGAGCGCCGTCCGCGCACCAATAGGGATGAATCGCCTCGGACCCGACGGCCCATGGAGAACTCTGGACGCCGAAGCTCCGGCGCTCCGATCCGACGTGAAGGCAGTTATCGGGTACCCGAGGAGGTGGGTCGTAAGATCGCTTTCGGGCACCCCTGGGTTTATCGAGAAGCGTTTGGTGGTCGGGCCCCCAACGAACCCGATGGGACGGTGGTGGACATACTGACCGGGAATGGTGAATTCGTCGGGCGAGGATTCACCGATGCCGAACACGCCATTGCCGTTCGTATTCTGAGCCGCGATGTAAAAGAGGCGGTCCATCCTGGTAGCGGCGCCATTGCACGACGATTCGAGTCCGCCGTCCAGGCTCGCTGGATCCTTCGCGCGGGTGAGCGGGACAAGCCGGTCGGAATGCGTCTTTTCAGCGGAGACAGCGAGGGATTGCCGGGCGTGACGGTGGATCGTTACGCCGATTACGTCGTCGTTCAATGGCTGTCGCAGGGTGCGCTCGCCTGGCAAGAAGAGCTCTACGAATCCATCGTCAACACGGTCAAACCAATCGCCATCTACGAGCAGCGTCGCGTGCGACCGTTGGCGGGGCAGGCACCACCTGAAGCTGCGCATTGCGTTTGGGGCAAAGAGGCTCCCCTTGAAGTTGTGGTGCACGAGGCAGGAACGCAGATGTCCGTGGATGTGACCGCTCCTCTTGGTGTGGGCATGTTTCCGGATCTGCGGCTCGGTCGGGATCTGGTCGCAAGCCTTTGTTCGGGCCGTCGAATCTTGAATCTGTTTTCGTATACCGGTGCCTTCTCCGTTCGAACGATGGCGGCAGGTGCAGAGTCGGTCGTTGCGGTCGACACCTCCGCCCGCGTTCATGCCCGGGCGCGGCGAAACTTCGAGTTGTCGGGTTTGGATGCCGAGAAAATGGAATGCATCACGGATGATGCCGGTAAGACGCTCGAGCGATTTGTCGAGCGTGGCCGTCAGTTCGACCTGGTGGTTTGCGACCCACCCACTTTTTCACACGGTCAGGCGGCCGGTCAGCGGTTTTCGGTCGCCCGCGATCTCGTTGGCGTGTTGGCAAGTTCGATGCGGGTGCTGTCGCCCGGTGGTTTGTTGGCTGCTGCCACCAACTCGGTCAAAGTTTCTATGACCGACTTCGAGCGAACGCTCGGTGAGGCTTCGTATCACGCAGGCGTGGACGTACGGATCGTTTCGCGGGTAGGCCTGCCCCCCGACTTTCCGGTTTCTCCCGGATTTCCCGAAGGCAACTACCTCAAGTTCGTGCTGTTGCACAAACGGTAGAAACCGCAGCGACAACCGCCACACGCGGGTTATCGGCCGCGGTTCTTGATTTCTTCGAGGAACTGATTGACCGTCGCTTCAACGGATTCGTTGAACCCGACGTTGTCGCGCGCGATCTCCCGCAACGCCGTGACGGCTGATTTGTTATCGCACTGCACCAGCGCCTCGGCGCCGCTTGAGAGTTGACGGGCGCGTTCGGCCGCAAGGACGACGAGCGCAAATCGATTTGGGACTTTTTCCAGACAATCTTCAACAGTTACGCGTGCCACAAATTTCTCCGAAAGGAGCCTCAATCTAGGGAAGCCACGCCGAATGTCAAGGCGCGACGAAACCCTCGATTGCAAAGACCCATCCGGACCCGTAATCTTTTCACACTGTCTTAGCCTGACCGACTGCGACTATTTTTCATTTCGACCGACTGCGCCCTTCTGGGGAGGAGGAGCAGCAAGGGAGACCCAAATGCCTGCGATTACTGTAAATTGGAGCGATCTTGAGATCGCGTTCGAACGAAATTCGCCCGAACAGGAAAGTTTTCTGGACCTGACGACTGGCGACCTGCTTTCAATAACCGAAGGCGAACCAGATGCCGCCTCGAGAAAGTCGAAAGTATCGACAGACCCGGATCGATTCCTGCGGGTTGATCCGGCCTCATCCCGAGAGCAATACCGATGGATGGAGCGATTCGTCGCTCTTGTCGTGGACGATGCCCTTCGGGATCGGCTTCTAATTGCCATTGATGGCAAAGGGGCTTTTCGCAGATTCAAGGATGTCCTGCTGGCCTTTCCTGCCGAACGGGAGCGCTGGTTTTCGTATCGTTCTGAACTCCTGCATTTCCACATGCAGACCTGGGTCGAACACACAAAGCTTGAAATTGCGAACGCGCCTCCCTGGGGTCAGGTTGCAGAACCAAGCGAGCCAGACGTGTTGCCGAAGCCCATCGTCAGCGGCGAACCGCCAGGGGAAATCCTGCGTCGGCAGGCCCGCGAGTTGCTGGAGGTGATTGCCGCTTCTGAATTGCCCTCGGCACTTACGTTCCTGGCGTTCCTGCGGGATCGTGGTGCGAGTTCACTCCTCGGTTCCCATGGCAGTCGCAGCGAGGGCGACCTTACGCCTGCGCCAACACTGACGGTGGTCGAGGCCACAACCGACTAGGCTGAAAAGCGGTCAACAGGCGGGGGCGCCCAAATCCAGCCATCCGACCGTGGCAATTCGCCGAGGTCGGTTGGCTTTTCCCATCCCTCCACGGCCCAAAAATATCCCGTGAGTGCGCACATCACTGCGTCGAAAAGGTGATCGCTTCGCACGCATTCTTCGCGCCAAATGCCCGGCCCGAAACGCAATACGTCCGAAAGGGCTTCAAGAATCAGCGCACGGGTTTGTTGTTCTTCGTGATCGCGCTTGTAGATGCTTTCAAGCTGCGCGTTCCGATCGGAACGTACCCCTTTCAACCTCGGCAACCAGGCAATCGTCGCCTTGGGATAGACCTCGATCAGATTTTCATCGAGTCGATGCGTATCACCCAGCGCTTTGACCAAATGTGCTGCGCGTGCGGTCAAGGGCCCCATGCCCTGCCCAAGTGTTTCCCGCGGCATCAATCCCCGTTTTTGCTGCAAATATATTTCGGTCGCGCGTTGGGTGTAGGGCGTGAAGACGGGCTTGCCTCGGCGCGAATTGCGATCCTCGGGCGAGTCATGCGTCAGGTGTCGCATCGTCACCACGGTCGGATCGACGCAGGCCGCCTCTCCCGGACAGGTGGTGAGGGTGCAACGCAAACAGGCGGTGAGGGTCAACGGTGCATCGACCGCGAGAAGGGATCTGGGTCCCGCTGCACGAATCTCCTCGAGCAAAACGGCGTCAAACAGCGGCACGTGCCCTTTCCTCGGTTCCAGACGCTCGACCACCACGTGTTCACCAGGGTCAAAATCACGCCGGAGAACGGCGATGGCCGTGGTCTTTCCCTTACCACCGCCGAGATCGACACCGACGAACCGATCGAAGATCCTGGGATTCACTGTCTTCAGAGTGGGGTATGGGGAGGCCACCGTCAATCGCTCGGCAAATGCGCTAGCATCGAGGAACAAGACAACTGAAGCCTGGACCGCCCTGCGGCCGGGACGGAGGAAGCCATGCGACGCTCAATGTTCAAATCCAAACTGCACCGAGTCCGAGTTACCGAAGCCAACCTCGACTACGAGGGATCAGTCACGATCGACGAGACCTTGATGAAGGCGGCAAACATCCTGTCCTACGAACAGGTTCACATCTGGAACGTCAACAACGGAAACCGGTTACAGACATACGCGATTCCGGGGGATGCAGGTTCGGGTGTGATCTGTTTGAATGGTTCGGCTGCGCGGCAAGCTCAGGTCGGAGACACGATCATCATCGCGACGTTTGCCGAGGTGGAGGAGGCTGAACTCGAACGCACCGCCTGGCAGCCCACCGTTGTCCATGTGGACGAAGGCAATCGATTGCGCGACACACGTTTCGCAGAGCGTGCCCGCGTCATCGCGCGATAGGTTGGAATCAAATGCCCACGCGCGCCGAGATGTTGCGAACGTTCATTGCACAGAGTCCGGGAGATCCTTTTCCCCGTTACGGCCTTGCGCAGGAATTGAAGAATGCGGGCGATCTAACGGGCGCCTGGGGTGAATTCTCCAGCTTGCTTGAGGCGTTTCCCGACTACGTGCCAGCGTATCTGCATGCAGGTAATACGCTTGTTGCTCTCGCACGGCGGGACGAAGCGCGAGAAATCTACTCGCGTGGTTTGTCCGTGTGCCGACGGGTTGGCGATATGAAGACGCTTGGCGAGATCCAGTCGGCTCTCGACTCGGTTTAGGGTGTGCTTGCGTCGGAAGCTGCAACCTTCATCGTATCGGCACGCTCGTTTGTCTCAAGTTTTTTCGCTTCGACACTCGCCGCCGTTTGTCCGTTCGGGACAATGCCGTATCTCGGTGAAGTCCCCTGAGCCACGAGTATCTGGTTGATGTCGTAGATGTTCAGGACAAACTGTAGCTGGCCGCTGCGTTCGTTCGTGCTGAAGTCAGCGGCACCAAGGCTTTCGACCAACTTGCCGTTGTTGCCGATGCAGGGAACCGTAATCTGGTGATCGTCTGAGCCTGTAACCAACAAACCGCACGCGCCAACGCGCGCACGAAACTCCGGCTCGATGGTAGGATCCAGCGACATTTTGATCGTGAAATAAGAATACGTTGTTTCCTCGGAACAAGCCGAGGCGCCAACCACGAGAAGCGTCGCCGCGATACCCAAAAACGTTTTGCACAATGTCGAATTCATTCGCGTCCGTCTCCGAAGCAAAGGTAGCCAGGCATGCAACCGCGGGCTGATTTGTCGCTCGGTTGCGAGGCAAGGACGCCGACGGCTACCGTTCCACCCACGACGGCCGCAGCGGCCGCCCAGAACCACCATTCCGTGAAGATGTTCGACTCTTCATCGGACTCGGGCTCGGAAGCTTCGTCCTCCTCGGAGGCTGCCACGGTCGGCGCAACCAGGCTTCTTTGAAGACCGTTCGGGGTTTCGTCGTCGGTTGCCGGTGTCGGAATCTCGGCTGGCAGAGCAGGTGTCTCCTCGGCCGGGACCGCCTCTGCCGCAGCCTCTTCGGCTGCCACCGGTTTCGCGGGTTCCTCGTCCGCTCGTGCAGAAGCCATCAGGGTTGGCAGCAACAATCCTGCGATTGCCACTGAAACCCACGTCTGTCGTAGCACACCGTCTTTGAAACCCATTTCGGCTGCGGATTGTACCTGAGGCGGGGCGGTTGCTCAAGAACACCTGCGCTGGCCCCGTTTATTTCAGGCCTTTGGCCTTGCCATTCTTGGGATCTGCGGTGAAACGACCGTTGTCCCGATCGGGTTCAATGTCGGCCGAATCGATGGCCGCTCCACGCTTTTTTGCAAGGCCTGGTGGCATGGCGGGTTGTTTCTTGGCGAGTCCCGGGGGGACTTTGTCGTTGCTTGGCGGTGCAACCTGTCGCCCGCGACCTGGCATGGGCGTCGGTTCATCCGGCGATGGAGCCTGAACCTGGCGCGGCGCCGATGTGGGTATCGGAGACGGTGTTACGGTTGGCGTTGGGGCTGGAACCGCCATCGGCCGACGTGATACGGTAGGGGAGACTGGTGGTGCCGCGGGCGGAGCGGGTGGGGGCGTTGCGGCCGCCGGGGCGGCAACAACCGCAGGGCCCTGGGGAGCGGGGGCCGGTGCAGCAACGGGCGCTGCTGCCGGCGCTGCTGTGATCGGTGCGGGCCGTTCCACCGGGCGGTTTATGGGAGGCGAAGCGGGCCTTGTTTGTCCCGACGGGGGTGGAACCTGTCCGCCCGTTCCCGTTGTGGAACGAAACTGAACGTGACACCCCGACGCCAATGAGGCGCCGACAACGAGCGAGAGAGCGAACGCTGCCTGACGAATCTTGGGATATTGAAGCATGGGGTCCTCTTGGGGTCGCAGGTTGTGTTTACCGAACTCGGTAATAAGACGGCGTCACGGTTGCCATCATTCTACATCGCACCCAGGCGTGCGAGTTCCTTGAACTTTTCACGTCCGTCGTTCGTTAGTTTGCCGAAGTCGTCGTCGGGATGGCAATCGTCGCAGTCGGTCTTGTGGCCGGCTTCCTTCGCCTTCTTCAACATGCGCTTCATTTCCTTGCGCGCGTCCTTGACGCCACCCTTTGCGCACGCTGCCGCAACCGACGAGTCACCTTTTATGGCCAGGGTGCAGGCATCGGGGCCGCTATAGGCCGTTACTGACGGGATTGCGGGTTTCGCAGGTACCGCGGGGGGCTGGGGAGACGGGGGCGCCACGACAACCGCCGCGGCCGGTTTCGCCGGAGGCGCCGCGGGTTTTGCAGCGATCTTCTTTTTCTTTTCAGCAACCGACGCCGTTACCACCGGTCGAGGCGCTGATTCGGGTACGGGCAATTCCGGTGCAGCCGAGGGTTCAGCCGCGGCTGCCTCGACGGGCGCGGGCGCTGCTTTAACAACTGCCGGCGATTCGACCGCCGTCGCCGCGTGAGGCTCTGGGGTCTGGCTTTCGGTAGCAGAGCTGGGCGCTACCGCTGGCTGCGAAGCACAGCCAATCAGTCCGAGGCCAATGGAAAGTGCAACAATTCGAATCATCATTTTGGCAACGATACCCGACCGGCCACCCGTCGCCAACGGTCTAGGCTTCGGTGCCGAGTTCGGTGATCTCCACCTCGACGGCTTCCCATTCCGCCATCGTCTTCTCGATGATCCCATCCAGTTCTTTTTGCCTCGCTTGCAAGAGCTCGATCTCGTCCCAAGGCGTCTTCATGAAAAAGGCACTGTCGTTGTAGCGCTCCGCGATGGCCGTCTTTTCTTTCTCGGCGGTTTCGATATCCGCCATTAACTTGTCGCGTTGTTTGGGCAGTGCCTTGCGACGGGTCGAGAGTTTCTTTTGCTCCTCCCAGGAAAGCCCGGCGGTGCGTGCTCTGGAATCCTCGCTCCTGTTCTGGGTTTCGACCTTTTCGACCTTCTCCTTTTTGGCCTTCAGGATCACATGCTCGGCGTTCAAATGGTCGTCGCCATCTTTTTGCACATACTCGTCGTAGTTGCCGCGGAAATCGTGCAGACCATCACGGCGAAGCTCGATGATACGGGTAGCAAGTTGTGATACGAAATGGCGATCGT
The DNA here is from genome assembly GCA_043759805.1 of Myxococcales bacterium. GTDB lineage: Bacteria > Myxococcota_A > Polyangia > Fen-1088 > Fen-1088 > JAWXBF01. The sequence goes on from JAYUPZ010000099.1 coordinate 9,435, forward strand.
GTGAGACGAAGATCAATGTGCCCGGAAAGGTTTGCAACGCCTGCGTCAGCGATTCGATGGCTTCAAGATCCAGGTGGTTGGTAGGTTCATCGAGCAGGAGGATGTTCGGTTTTTGCACGGACAGTCGAGTGAACACCACCCGGGCGGCCTCACCGCCAGACAGGGCCGACACCGGCTTTTCCACCTCGTCTCCCGAGAACAACATCATCCCAAGTCGTCCGCGCACGTAAGTCATCTGTTCGCCCGGACACGCATCCCAGATGAAATTGAGCGGCGTCTGTTTGGGATCGTTCAAGATCTCGTGGTGATCCTGCGCAAAATACCCGACCTCGGCGTTGTGACCCCACTCGAACGTTCCCTGATCTTGAGCCATACGTCCGGCGAGGATTCGCAACAACGTTGACTTTCCGATGCCATTGGCGCCGATAATTGCGACCCGCTCCTGGCGCGATACGAGAAAACTCACATCCCGCAAAACGTGGTTTTCGCCGTACGATTTGCTCAGGTGTTCGGCCCGAAGCACATCGCGCCCGGTGGGCTGATTTTGTTCGAGACGCAACTTCGGATGGCGTCGAGAAGTTGGTTGCAGATCCTCCACCACCATCTTCTCGATTTGCTTCACGCGGCTTTGCGCCTGACGGGCCTTGCTGGCCTTGGCCTTGA
>JAYUPZ010000100.1:0-4839 GCA_043759805.1 Myxococcales bacterium
CTCAGCTTTGCTCCGCCAAATTCCATATCCATTCTGTATCCAAAATCTGCGGGTTCTGGCGTCCATTGGCGTCCCACCACCGCATCTGCCACACCCACAACACCCTGGAATTGTTACGAACGTCTTCTATGAGCGGACACACTTGGACCTGCGAACCGGCCTACGAAGCCTGGGGTTACATGTTCGACTCATGTCGGGTGCACACCAAGAAGACACGGTTGTGAGGTGACGGCGCAGCGCCTCCCTCGCAGGTACGAGGTCGATGTTAAATCGCGACGAACTCGGAGACGACGGTCCGACGGAAAAGATGGATCTGCGGCGTGGCAAACTATGAAACCGACGGATTTCGACGCGCTAGCGTCCCGCGACTGCGACGTGCATCGTGTTCACAGCCGATCTTTCCATCTCTTTGGGTCTCGATGAAGGTGAAAGATGCCCAGAATGGTGATCGCTTCTGTCTCCTCAAAAAAGTAGATGCCATACGGAAAACGATCGAGCATCGCTCGTCTGGCACCATCTTCAACTTCCGGAAACTGTTTCGGAGTTATCTCGAGGCGCGACAATGCTCGCTGGACTTCCTGATCAAACGCCCATCCGAGAGTGGGACGCTCATTTTCGTACCACAGCGCGGCCTCGGCTAAATCCAGCACAGCGGCCGGCCGAAACTCGATTCGCTTCATCGTCGTGCTTGTCGAAGCAGCTCGTGAAGTTCCGCGCGGACTTCATCCCAAGAACGATTGGGACCACCTTGTCCGGATCGATACTCTGCAAGCCTCTGTGCAAGGATCTCTCGGTGCCACGTGGGAATCGGAACGTCTTCTGGCTGCAACAATACTCGGTCCCAAAGCGCGTGGACATAATCCAATTTCTCCTCCGAGGAGAGCTCATCAAACCCCGGGGGCGGGATTTTTGCCGCGACGCTCATCGTTGAATTGTAGCCGAACCGCTCGGTTGTTTCCAACGCCGCCTTCTGCACCGAAACAGCGATCTTTGGCTGATTGGGTGCGGTGGGCCGCTTCAATGGCAAATTGCCAACCCGTGAGGAGCCCTCCTCCTGACGGACCAGTGTACCGGCAACGCTTTTGATGCGAGTGATTTCGATCGGGTGCGGACCCGGGCGATGATGGAGTTGCCGTGTTTGGATCGACCTTGTCGACGAGATGCTGGCAATGTGCAGGTTGCGGTTCCCTGATGCGACGTGGCGGCCGATGGATATGCGTGACTTGGACCTTCCGGAAAGGTTCAACATCGTCATCGCGTGGGACAGCTTTTTTCATCTCAGTCCACGCGATCAGTGCGCCATGTTTCCGCGATTCTCCAGGCAGACCGCTGACGGTGGGGGTTTGATGTTCACCAGTGGAACCACGGAGGGCGAGGCGATCAGTGGAGACCTCTGTGGCGATCAACTGTACCACGGAAGTCTGAACACCGATGAATACGCCCTCCTGCTCGATCGGCACGGATACGATGTTGTTCTTCACAAGACGGAGGACCCCGAATGCGGTGGCCACGCAGTGTGGATTGCGCAACGGCGATCGCGGTTGAGATATCAGTGTCGGGCTAAGGGTCGGTAAAGCGGTTACATCGGTTGCAAAAGGGGCTAAGATTGCCGGGCTGCGAGGCTCGTTGCCGAGAGTAATAGAGCAATTTGAGAAGGGGATTCATTTTGTATGCAAAGGGTCTAGGTTTGGTGCTCGCGTTGGTGACGGTATTGTCCTTCTTTGGATGTTCAGATGACGACAACGTGTTTGATTCCGATGCTGGTTATTTACCCGGCGGCGCTCCGGAAGGTGATGTCCCGAGGGACGTTTCCGATGCCAGATCAACAATTGAAACCGGAACGACGGATTCCGCGGAGCCGATCAGTTTCCTAGATCTGTCCAACCGACGGTGGCTTTTTGAAGTTGAGCGAAGAGCAACGAATCCGAAAGCCGGATCCCCGGGCGCCAATATTCCGGAAAGCAGCTACCTCCCTTTATCCGAACCAAGAAAAGTCCATTTTGAGTTTGTTGACGGCTTCCGAACTTTGCTTATGTGGAATGCCGCCATCAAGATGACGCCGGAACAGATCCTCCCAGAAGGAGAGTCGATTGCTATTCTTGAACCGAGGGAAATGACGAAGGCTGGCGAAATAGTGTTCTACTCTCCGTCAAAAGAGTTTTTGCTTTTTAGAATCGCGATTGGTCGGAAAAGCGAGGGATTTGTCGTAGACCTTCGCGAAATCTCAAACGGCACACCTGTGAAGGTGAGTGAACTTGGCCATTTGAAAGCGGCGCTAAATGGCGACGAATGGCCCCATAGAAGAGATGCTGGCTTCGTGGCTCCAAGCTCGGATTCTGGCGTCCGAGACGGTAGTTAGACGGGCAATGGTCATAGCGCCGCGAATGCGGTGGCCGCACTGTGTGGGTTGCGCAACGGCAGCCGCGGTTGACGGCTTCGATGTCCGGCTAACGTACGACATCTTCATCGCAGGGCGAATCCCCATCCGTCGCGGCGCCTGTAGGGTCGTGTCCAGGTGGCGAGCCTCACCAACTGTTCTGAGCGCATTGGTAGCGTCTCACTCAATCTCGGCCAGTCGCATGTTAAATGCCCGCGGGTTCGCCATCGCGGTTCGGATCTCATTCGCCCAGTCAGGCGATCCTACAGAGATACCCACAGCGGACCGACATTCATCGAAGAACGCCGCATCTGGATAGGTGTTAAACAGCATGAACCAAAGAGTCTCAGCCAGAGATTCCTTCTCATGCCAAGTGGACATCGCGAATGGGCCATCGGGTGCCCGTTCGACGTCGGCCTCATCAAACAGGTCATGCACGCGACTACAGTCAGGTCCCCAGCAACAGACATAGACGCAACCGGCCTCTAACAACCGTCGTGCGAGGTCTCTGACAGTATCGTCCCCTTCACCCGACGCGTCCCATGCGAGCAGACAGACGAAGCGGTCTGTATCGGGCAACTCCAGCGGGATGTCGTCGGCACGATCCGCGTCGATCAGGAGCAAGTTGCGCTCCGAAGTCTCCTCACGGCCAAGGTGTTCGAGTGTCGCCATCGGCTTCGTCTGCTCAACGTTATGGCGCTAACCTGCAACGCACAAGCGTTGTCGGGTGCAACGCCGGGTTGGGCGGCGCCCGCTACAGCGTGTCGTCGCGACGCGCCCGATCTACATGGGCTCGCCAGTCGGTTAGGTAAGGAATCAGATCGACAAGCCTCAGGCGCGTAGACCCTAGCAATACTGCCAGGAGGTTCGACAGCGCGTAGTCCATGTTACCGTCGACGATTCTCTCAACAGTGTCGACGGTCCACCTACCACCAGGTGGATTATCCTTCGCTGACCACCATTCGGCGCTGTGTTTCCACCAATTGGCGCCGGCGTGGAGCGCTGAGATAACACTTACGCCGTTCGTCGTGGCCGGACCAAGTTTGAAGGCCTGATCCTTGGGGACACCGGTAAACGTTAAGGTGTCGACCAGGTACTGCTGAACTGCGCAAAGTCCGACTCCGACGAAGTACTCCAGCCGATCCGTGAGACCGGCAGATTCGGGGTCAACGTGGCCGGCGACGTCGTCTTGGATGCCCGCTTATTTCGCGTCCAAGAGTTCGAGAAGTTCTGCGAGGATCGGCAGCTCTCCGTCTGCGAAGCCTCCGTCAACTTTCAAGAACATAGTCAACACCGTCCGCGTTTTTTGGTCCGCCCAACGTCGTGGCGTTATCTCGGCCCCCACCCCACCCCCACGCCCCGAAGGGCAACCTTCATCAATGATTCCGAATACTTGATTCTTGTGGGCGCGGCGGGGCTCGAACCCACTACCCCCGGCTTCGGAGGCCGGTACTCTATCCAGATGAGCTACGCGCCCTTTTCGATGGCAAAGTAAACGTTTACCCCGAGTGAAACCGCGGCGCAAGGCGGCAGCAGGTTTCTCGCAAAAACGCTTTCCCACTTTTCCACCCCCGATTGTTGAATCAATGGTCCTGAAGTACTCGCGTTTAACTATGTGCTTTGCGTCAACATTCGCGGTTTCGTCTCCGGCGCTTTTCGTCGGATGTGGGGATGGCGTGTTCACAACGGTACGCGGAGACTCCGGGGCTCCCGACGATGGCTCCGCGTCCAGTGCCGATGCCGCGACCATGGTCACCCGCGATGCTCAGCAACTTGATGATGCCGGGATGCCCTATGCAACCGGTGAAGCGACCTCGCTCGGCGGTTGCGTCTCGTTGCCCCGGGTCAAGGTTTGCATTCCCCCCGGTGCCGTGTCGAAGCGCGTGAAGATATCGCTGCACGCGCACAAGAACGAAAACATCGTGACCGCATCGGAACCCGGATCACCCGGCATGTTTGTGTTTCGGATGGAGATTACTCCCGCGGCACTTCAGATGGGAGACGAGTACTTTCCGTGTGTCGAATTCAACTACGACGGCTTTGACACCAACAACGTGGTGCCCGCGCAATATTTCGATCGCAAGACCTCGCGAGGTTGGGAGCCCATGTTGCCCTTCAAGTGCAGATCCGAGGAAAATACGATCGTCGGCGCCATCGCCGAATCGAACGAGCGACTTGCATCAGGCATCATCATTACCGCAGCACAAAGTTGCAACTCTGGTTCTAGCTGCACAACCAAATTTTGCTCGGCACAAGTATGTCAGTAAAAACAGCGATAGCAGAACCAAGGGCTGGATGGCTAGGCACCGTGGCCATGAATCCTGCGCCTCGGCAACGCGTTCCCGCCGGAGCGCAAGGCGCAGTCGAGCGCGACGCCACGCTTGACGAGGCCAGCCTCAGCGACATCTACCGTCGTTATGCCCCTGCAATTTACGCCCATTGCAAACGCCTGCTCGGATCGT
>JAYUPZ010000101.1:0-2237 GCA_043759805.1 Myxococcales bacterium
GATGTCTGTAGTTTCGATCTAGAGAAGATGTGTCCCCGCGGTGGAGACGCCGGGCCTTGATCGCCCTCTCACACTGAGCGCCAGTCCCAGGAAACTTCAGTCACGGTCGCGGCGATAAACACGCATGAAGCGTGTGATCGTTGGCCTTTTGGTGGGTGTGTTGCTCACCGTTCGCGCCGTGCCCGGGAAGGCAAGTCTCTGGGACGGTGACGCTGCCGTTATTTCGCAACTAATTGCCTTACTCGAACAGGCGCGGCAAACCCGTGATGCGATTCAACGGGAATACGAAATGGTCAAAAGCCATGTCGAATATTCCCGAACGGTTCTCGGGAAACTGCGGAACTCCGAATTCATGGAAGGATTGCGGATCCTCCAGGAAGGTGAGCAACGGCTCAATCATTTGCGACAAACCGATACGCGCATCGGCTGGCGGATTGACGAGGTGGATCGCAGCTTCGAGGCTCTCTTCGGACGCAAGTTGTCGACGTTGACAAAAGCCGAGCTCGCTCGCCTCAAGAAGGACATGCGCTCTGAGCGAAAGAAAAGCGCGAAGAACGCAGTGGTCAACCAGTCTTCCGCCGTGGAAACCGCGGAGAGAAACTCGCGCCGTCTCCGGACGATTATGGAAACCGTGCAAACCACGCAAGGGGTCGTCGGGCAGCAACAGGCCTCGAATCAGCTGCTTTCGCAACTCTCTGATCAAATGAGCGCGTTGCTGGTGATGCTCTCCACCACCAACAGGTTGCTGGCGACTGAGCAAGCCGAAGCCGCTGAGAAGGAAAATGTTCAAGAAGAGAAAAACCGACGGCGCCTGCAACGCTCCCCAGCGGCAGGCGAAAAAAGCAAAGGGGTAAAACTGCCATGAGCGACTTGCTGTGCCCCGTTCGTATCGTCGCACAATCGAATGGATTCGATCGGCCAGACCTGGACGTCCGGTTTGTTTTCGAGGGACAAATCGCCACCTTCGAGGTTGGCGGCGGCTTCGCGCGCAAGCCGGTTCCAACCGACGGCGTGATTGTCGAGACAACAACGGCGACGATATTCATCCCGATTTCCACCCTGGTCGAAGTGATGGGGCAGGGACTTGGAATAACAGGGGACCAGGCAGATGCAAACACGTGAATTTCACGATGGGCAATGGGTGCAGCTCATCGGATCGCTCAGGCAAGGCGATGTCGGCGTCATTCGCGGCAAGGCTTGGGGCGAAGAGCAATACGATGTGGTGTTGACAGACGCCATCCTGGTTCGCGTTTCCGGGGCTGACCTGGCCGCGATTGAAAAACAGGAACCGTTGCACACGACCGAAACGCCGCTTAACGCATCGCTCCCTGCTTAGCCACATGTCGATAGTTTCTCCTATGTTTTCATGGTATAATTGCGACATGCGAACGACGCCTTCTACCGCGAAACACTCGAATCATCGCGGGGCGGTTTCCGCGGGGCGAAAGGGGGGTCTCAAACGAGCACGAAATTTATCGTCGTCTCGTCGCAACGAGATCGCTCGGGATGCCGGACGGGCCAGATGGGGTGCGCTCCCGATTCGGTTTCGTCCGTTTTTCTGGAACTTTGACGCCGTAGGATTGCCGGAGTGGAAAGACTGCGTGCTGGTGAATCTTCTGGGCGTCGCTGATGACGACGTACACGAATGGTTGCTGTCACACTTTTCGATACACGAAATCCGCCGATGGCTGTCGCGTCGAAAGGGTGGGGGGTTGAGCGATGTCCAACTTGCGCGCTGGGTGAGCGCTCGTACGATTGATGCCTGGCGATCGGTGCCCTCGGCAGTGCGACCCGTCTCCACACTGCCGGTCGAGGTGAGACAATTGCTCCATAGATCCGATCTGGAATCTTTCGATTGGAATCAGCGATCCGATCGGTATCCGGTGGTGGCAATGATTCTTTCCCGGTGGTCTGCTCCCTCGCTTCGATGGCTGGCTGGCGAGCTTTCGTTGTTTGAAATCCGCGAACTAATGGTTTGGGGGGCAGGGGGCGGTCTTGCCGAACCGGAACGGGAGCGGGTACGGCGCGAATTCGGGTTGTCGACGGCTGAGATTCCGACTCGGCCTTACCTTGGATTGGGGTTTTGATGCCGAAGATCTTCGATCATACCTTCGATTCGGAAAAACGAGTTGTCGCTGAACGGCAGCTACCGATAGTCCGAGCGGACGAGTTCTACATGGCGGGTGGATCCGCGTTGGCACTCAGGCTTGGTCATCGGACGTCCCACGATATCGATT
>JAYUPZ010000102.1:0-4836 GCA_043759805.1 Myxococcales bacterium
GCGATGATGTGTCCGCCTTGGCGAGCGATAGGCCACAGGCCGCGCAACACTTCGGCACCTTGCAATCGAAGGCGCATTGAATCCTCAAAGCTCATCAGCTTCACGGTCAACCCAAATTCGGGCTCTGCAGACGGGCCGGTGGCGTTCGGTTTCTCGGGCTCGGGTTCGGTCGGACCGAAATGTCCGCCGTCATAGGCGCGCATAAACGCGGCAACGCCAGCCGGAACCGGACGTCCAAGAGCCTCGGCCAGCTTCTCATCAAGCGCCGCCCCGGCGGGGGCCGGGTCGAGTCGGGAGCCAGGAAGCTCACCTATCTCCCGTTCGATCTGAGACAGGAGGGTAAGCACGGGGTCGGTCACGGCCGTCCGATCTAAGGCGCATTGCCCGTTTGATCAAGGCCGACGACGTCGTTTTCTACGATTCGCCCCAATTATCGACCGGTTAGCGTCGCCCCCTTCGTACGAAACAGGCAAAGACTTGACCTCGGGTACCTACAAATGCAACAATGACCTCGGGACACATCCGAAATTCCCACACAATTTCGGCACATTAGACCCCCGGAACCCGAATTTCTCCACAGGAACCCACCGGTAACCCCTTGCGCAAGCTTTTGTTATGTGACGACGAAGAATCGCTGTGCCGAGGGTTGGCCCGGCTCCTGCGATCGTTGTCATTCGACGTGGTGACGGCGGATGGTCCGCGTGGCTTCGAGTTGGTGCGCAGCGATTGTTTCGACGTGATCATCACGGACTTGCGGATGCCCGGCGTCACCGGACTCGACATCATCGCAGAAGCGCGAAAACACAGTCCTCACACACCAATCATCGCGATGAGTGGCAGCGCGGAAATTCCAGATGCGGTTCGCGCGATGCGTGCAGGTGCGCGCGACTTCCTCATAAAACCCTTCGACATCGCCGCGCTTGAGGAAGTGATCTATCAGGCGATCGGCATGGACGACAAAACGCCGCCACCGGTGTTGGATCCGTTGCAATGGCGGGATCGTTACGCACCCTGGTTGCTGGGTGAAGATCCGGCCATCTTGCCGGTAATCGCAACCCTGTCGCAAGTTGCGGACACCAACTGCACAGTATTGATTCAAGGCGAATCAGGCACCGGCAAGGAACTCGTGGCGAAGTCGTTGATTGCGGGTTCGTCACGGGCCGACCAGAAATTCGTGGCGGTCAACTGTGCTGCGATTCCCAGCAATCTGGTGGAGTCCGAGCTCTTCGGTCACGTGCGCGGCGCCTTCACGGGCGCGACCGCCAACCGAACTGGCCGTTTTGCGCAAGCCAACAAGGGCACGATTTTTCTCGACGAGATAGGCGAGATGGAATTTAACGTGCAGGCGAAGCTCCTCCGGGTCATTCAAGATCGTCAGCTATTCCCGGTCGGCCAGGAAGATCCGGTCGACATCGACGTGCGCGTTATCGCAGCCACCAACCGAAACTTGCTTGACGAAGTTTCGAGTGGGCGCTTCCGCCAGGATCTGTTCTGGCGTTTGAATGTGATACCGATCGAGATGCCGCCTCTCCGAGCGCGACCACTCGACATTCCAGTTCTGACCGAACACTTCCTCGCGCGCTCGAACAAGCAACACGGCCGATCCGTCGGCGGCTTCGAGCCAGGCACCATGCAAGTCCTGCGTCGGCACAGCTGGCCGGGTAACATTCGCGAACTGGAAAACTTGGTGGAACGCCTGGTGATTGTGAACCGGTCCGGACGCATCGGTGTATCGGATCTGCCGCCTGCCTTGCGCCAGGAGCGCGAAATGACTCCGGTGCCAAACGATCTGCCGGATCTTTCCTCGGCGGACGGCAGTACCGATCTTCGAGCCTTGCTTGAGGCGGTTGAAGATCGAATGATCTCCGAGGCGCTTGAACGTACGGGCGGCAACAAGAACAAGGCAGCAGAGCTTCTGGGACTGAACCGTACGACGCTGGTCGAGAAGCTGCGTCGGAAGCGACTGACGCCCGCGATGAGCTAAACGCCGTGCGCCGACGAAGCGCGCGAAGGTTTGGCAGCAGGGAATTGGAACCGCAGTAATTTTGAGTGGACTACAATTTACTTCGATGTAAATTTAATAGGTGTCCAATTTACTACGACGGCAGTTTGAGCCAATAAGAGCCGATTTGCAGCGCAAGATGGTGCTTCTTGTGGGGCCGCGTCAATGCGGGAAAACCACGGTGGGACATGCACTTTTGGCTCAAACCCGAGGCACATATTATAACTGGGATGTCGACCGACACCGGGTGGCGTTGCGTTCGAGCGATCTCGATCCTGACGCGCTGCTCTGGGTTTTTGACGAAATCCACAAGTATCGCAGCTGGCGCAACTGGCTGAAGGGTCAGTTTGACCTGCACGGAAAACAAAAACAGATCCTGGTCACCGGTAGCGCCCGCCTCGATGTGTACCACCGCGGCGGCGATTCATTGCAGGGCCGATTCTTTCTGCACCGGTTGCATCCGCTGACGTTTTCGGAAATCACTGGGGACCTACATGCGTTGAATGATTTGTCACACATCCCCGACGCCACCCTCGCGCCACCCCGGGGAGCACAAGACGGATTGGCTTCGCTGTTGCGCCTCGGCGGATTTCCCGAACCGTTTCAGTCGGCATCGGACCGATTGGCCGCGCGTTGGCGGCGTTCTTACGGCACAACCCTTGTCCGACAGGACATTCGTGATCTGGAAAGTGTGCGAGATCTAGATAAGATCGAGCTGCTGTTCAATCGCCTTTCGCAATGTGTTGGCTCGATTCTTTCGATCAATTCGCTGCGCGAGGATCTGGAAGTTGCGTTTCAGACCGCCAACAATTGGATCGGTATCCTCGAGCGGACCTATGCGGTGTTTCGTATCTCTCCGTTTGGAGCACCGAAAATCAAAGCAGTGAAGAAAGAACAGAAGCTCTATTTTTGGGATTGGTCTCGCATAGAAGATCCGGCAGCGCGATTTGAAAATCTCGTCGCGGTCCATCTGCTTCGCCTCTGCCACTTCGCCGAGGACGTATTGGGCGAATCACTTGAGCTTCGCTACTTCCGCAATGTGGTGGGACACGAGGTGGACTTTGTATTGTTGCGCGACCAAAAGCCATGGCTTGCGATCGAGGTAAAGTCGAGTGATCAGCCGCTCGACATCGGTTTGAAATATTTGCTTGAACGCGTGCGCATCCCACACGCGATTCAAGTGGCGGCAAATGGAACGCGGGACATTACGTTGCCCGCCATCAACGGCGCAACGGTTCGGTTAATGCCCGCGGTGCGATTATTGGGTCAGCTGGCGTGACGCTAACCAAAGGCAACCCCGCTCGTGTCGGCGCGAAGTCCTAGCTCAGCTTCGAGAGCGCGTCTTTCATGCGCGCGAGGCCCTTTTCGATGTTGGCTTCGCTGGTAGCGTAGGACAGACGCACAAAACCCGGAGCGTAAAACGCGCTGCCTGGAACAACGGCGATCTTACCCTCATTGATGAGGTAGTCACACAGGACCAGATCGTCCTTGATGACCACGCCGGATGGTGTCTTCTTGCCGTTGAACGACGACACATCGGGGAAGGCGTAGAACGCACCATCGGGGGCCAGGCACGTGACGCCCGGAATATCGTTGAGCAAACGCACCATCAACAAGCGTCGCTTGTCGAAGGCAAGGCGCATCGTCTCGACCTCGTCTTGCGGACCGGTGATTGCAGCGAGTGCTGCGGCCTGGCTTACCGCTGCAGCGTTGGTCGTCGACTGACCTTGAATCGTGCTCATCGCCTCGATCACGTCTTCGGGCGCGCAAGTAAACCCAATGCGCCATCCCGTCATCGCATAGGCCTTGGAAACACCGTCGACGATGATCGTACGTTTGCGAACCTCGGGACCAAAAGTCGCGGGTTGTACAAACTTCGCGTCTCCGTAACACAAATAGCGGTAGATATCATCTGTCAACAACCAGAGGTTGTGCTTGACGACCAGATCCGCAATGGCGCGCAAGGCCGATTCCGGATAAATCTGACCCGTTGGATTGGACGGTGAATTGATGAGGATCATCTTCGTCTTTGGCGTAATCGCCTTTGCGATGTTCTCGGCCTTCACGACGAAACGATCGGCTGCGGTTGAAACCACCGGAACCGGAACACCACCCGCCATCTTGACGATCTCGGAATAGCTGACCCAATACGGCGCCGGCAAGATGACCTCGTCACCCTCGTCAAGAACGGCGTGCAACGCATTGAAGATAGATTGCTTTGCACCAACGTTCACCATGACCTGCTTCGGCGTCACCTCGATGCCGTGGTCCTTGGCAAACCAGGCTGCAACTGCCTTGCGCAATTCGGGCGTACCGGCCACGTTCGTGTACTTCGTTGCGCCCGCATCAAGCGCCCTCTTGGCGGCCTCTTTGATGTGCACGGGTGTGTCGAAGTCGGGCTCACCTGCTCCGAAGCTCACAACGTCGATGCCACTGGCCTTCAATTCGGCCGCTTTTGCGGTCACGGCGAGAGTCATGGACGGTTCGATAAGGTCAAGGCGCTTGGAGAGTTTCATGGGTTTGGATTTCCTGAGAGACGGTCTTTCAATGCAAGTGCAACAGGTGCGGGAACCAATCGGCTCACGTCACCACCGTAACCGGCGACCTCTTTTACCAGAGACGACGAAACAAAAAAGCTCTCATCGTTCGTCATCAAATAGATGGTCTCGACGTCCGGCGCCAGGTGGCGGTTCATGTGGGCCAATTGAAATTCAAACTCGAAATCCGCGATGGCACGCAGTCCACGGATGACAGCCCGGGCATTTCGGGCGTGCGCAAAGTCGACGAGCAGGCCTGAAAAACCTTCGATTTCAACCTTGCTACCCGGCACCGAA
>JAYUPZ010000103.1:0-4836 GCA_043759805.1 Myxococcales bacterium
CGAACCGGTGGTGGGGGTGGGTGGCAGTGCGGCTGGCAGCGGATTGGTGGAGGAGGCCGAACTTTTGCAACGTGCGATGATTCGACTCAACAAGGACGGCGATGCGCGTGGTGCGATTGCGCTGCTCGACGAGTACGGACAACGTTTTCCTCTCGGCTCTTTATCCTCCGAAGCAGCGATGGCCCGGGTGGATGCGTTTTTGGAGCTCGGGCGTGTGGATGAAGCGATTGCGCTTGGCCGCAATGCCCCGGATCTGCCGCTTGAACGGCGTCGGGAACTTTATGTGCTCGAAGCCGAGCGCCTTGCTACCCGAGATTGTGCGAAAGCGGCCGAACGATTTGATGCGCTCCTCGGTGGCTCGCTGTCCTCGTCGTTGCGCGAACGTGCGCTTTTCGGTCGGGGGATGTGCAAGCGCCAACTGGGCCGAGACGCAGCGTCGCGGGCCGACCTGTGGCAATACCTGGATGAGTTTCCAAAAGGCCGCTTCGTGGCGCAGGTTCAAAAAGCGTTAGAAGCACCCTGACCTGACGACACGGTTGTAGGTCGAGCGCGAACACGTCATAACAGCCTCCGTGAACGGAGTATTGCCACAAAACGCCGAACGTACCGCGACCTTCCTGGTCGAGCGAACTCGGCTTGCTCACGGCAGACTGTGGAATCAGGGAGCCCGCGCAGAGCGGTTGTCTCCCGGGATCGCCGGTGATTCACTTGCATTGATTGCTTGCCGACGTCTCCGTGGCGTTTCGGAGCCTGTCGTGTCGGCCTTGATGGGCTGGTCGCGCGGTGAGCGCCCGGCCTTGCTGCTGGATACGGTTCCGACCAGCCTCGATGTGTTGCGATTTCAGTCCGTGGGACACAGGTGCGTTTCGTTGCTCGAAGATACCGAGGCGCTGGCTCACGGTGATCCACGTCATCCCGACGGTTTGACGTTTGTGCTACACGATCTCTGCCACCTCGAGAAGTTCGTCGATCCGGCTCACCGGGTTGGCCAGGTTGGTTTTTTTGATTCCGTATTGCGAGCGACGCAAACCGCAGAATGGTCTGCCTTGCAAGCGCCCTTCGACGTGGAATGGCAAGCCGATCGCGACTACGTCTTTTCAGATATGAATGGGTCGGCCATTTTTTTGTTCGCCGCGCTCAAGATGAAGGTTCGTATGGCCGTGCGGCGTCAGGTTGCCCGGCAAAGAGGCTCTGATCCCCGCGTGGGTGGTACGCTTGATCCGATCGAGCAGGCGGCATTCGACGAAGCCGAGCAGACGCTGTTGGCGTTGCTTGGTCTGGAGGGTCCGCTGTTGGAGGCCGGCGTAAAAGTGTCGGCCCGTCGGGATCACCCGGAGAGCGCTGCTCGTTTGCTGGAAACCTTCGAGGCCCGTGGAAACGCGATTTTACAACTAGAGCCCAATCGATTCGCGGTGTCGTAGGCATTCTTTACTGCCGGCCTCAACGCGATGACACGGTCGTGGCCTGACGGCGTAGATCGAGCACGTCACACTTTGGCCAAGTTTCCCGCGCAATGCGATACAACGTCCGGAGGGATCAAGACGCATGTGCGCAGAGCCATCGTCAGCCACCACCACCAAATGGGCTGTGCGGCGACCCTTGCGAACCGGCTCGTCCTTCCCAACCTCTACCCAGTCGAAATACCCCTCGCTCTTGTTGTCGGCAGGGTTACAGCAGCAAGCGCCGCACTCGCGACATTCAGGGATCATGCGTTTGAGCATACCAACGCGCCGTCAATTCGGGGTACTGTTCGCGACATGTCGAGCAAGCACATTCTGGCAGGTTTTTCGTTTTATGCGGTCATGGTCGTATTCAGTACAGCTCAGGCTGCATCGCCACCGTTTTCAGGCATGGCGGGCGTGACCTATCGGGCGATGGATCTGAACGAGATGCGCGGATTCTACGGCAAAGGAGCTGGCTTTCGGGAGGTTCCCGCCAGTGAAAAGGGTGCTGTTCGTTTTGGCGTGGGTCAGGATCAATTCGTCGAGTTCCTGCCGGGAGGGATCAAGGGCTATGTGGTGCGATTTCAAAGCATTACCCTTGCAACCCCCAGCCTGAAAACGCTCGAGAGCGATCTGAAGGCGCGTGGTGTCGCGATGGAAAAGGGGAAGGGCAAGTCGGTTTCCTTCCGCGATCCCTTCGGTCATCACATCCACGTTGTCGAATCGAAGCCCGGCAAAAAACCTGCCAAACCCGCACCCGGATTCGCACAGCATTTGCAACACGTTGGCTTTGTCGTCCATCACAACCTCGAAGCCGAGGCGCAAAAGTACTACGGGGAGACCATGGGTTTCGAGGAGGTCTTTCGCATGAAAGACAAGGGCGGCCGTCCGACCCTCATCAAGTACAAGATCTCACCGAACAGCTCGGACATCATCGAGTTGCTCTTCACCTGGGGTCCAATCTTCGACCCATGGGGCGCAGGCTCAATGTTCCATCTGAACTTTGAGGTCGATGACATCGCGGACGCCTACTGCAAGTTGTTCAAAACCGGCCTCGTCGATGAGGACAGACATGTCCCAAAGGTTAACGCCGAGCGACTCTGGGCGATCGACATTTTCGATCCCGAGCATACCCGCATGGAGGTGCAGGTGATGAAGCACGCGACCGAGGAAGTCGGCGCCAGTAAGTCGTTATCGTGCGCAGGGCAGGCCGAAGAGGTCAAGCTCTTCAACGGCAAGAATCTCGATGGTTGGACCGGTGAACAGGGTTACTGGCGGGTCGAGGACGGCATGATCGTCGGCGAGTCGAAGATGTACATGCACTACAACACCTTCCTCTGGCACGACACCGAGATCACGCGCGACTTCCACCTGTCCGTGTGGATCAAGCAGACGCCATCTCGCAACCGCAACAGCGGCGTTCAATTCCGAAGCCACCACATCGACGGAGGCAACCACTCCATCGGTTATCAGGCTGATGTGGGAACTGGACTATGGGGACGCCTCTATCACGAGGAAGGTCGTCAACACCTGTTCCAAACCGAGGTCGGCGAAAAAGCCGTCGACTGGGAAGGCTGGAATCACTATGAGATCTTGGCGGTCGGACACCGGATCTGGACGGCGGTCAACGGGACCATTTCGGTTGCAGTCGAAGATCCAAAGGGTGAACTCGTCGGCAAGCTCGCGCTGCAGATTCACTTCGATCCACAACAAGTGACACGATTCAAGGATCTGAAGTTTGTCCGCAACCCGCCGGTGGCGCTGGCAGGTAAGACCGAGGCTGAATTGGTAAAGATGCTGACGCCTGTCAAAGAAGCGAAGGGCCGATAAATCTTCTTATGCGGTATTTACGATAGTTACAAAAAATTGATAAACTACGTAACTTCTGCATAAACTCTTTTCATGGACCCTGTGACCAATCCCTACGCACCAGGCGCGGGAACCCCACCTCCTGAGCTGGCCGGACGCGATGAACTACGCGAAACTGTTCGGATTTGTATAGAACGTCTGCGCCGCGGAAACCCCGCCAAGAGCGTGCTCATGGTGGGGCTTCGTGGGGTCGGCAAAACCGTCCTTCTTGACCAGATGCGCAACGACGCAGAGTCTATCGGGGTTCACACCGTTCGCATGGAGGCGCCAGAGGACCGATCGCTCCCCGCGCTGCTGGCTCCTGCTCTCCGACTCGCCTTGCTCCGCCTCAGTCGCATCGAGAAAGCAAAATCCTTTGCACAACGTGCTCTGCGTGGACTCGCTGGATTCGCCAAAGCGCTGAAGGTGAAGTACAGCGACGTCGAAGTCGGATTGGACTTCGAGCCCGAGCCCGGACTCGCTGACAACGGGGATCTGGAACTAGATCTCGTCGCACTATTGGAGGTGGTTGCGCGCGCCGCCAAGGCTGCAGATACCGCACTCGTGATTTTCGTCGACGAATTGCAATATGTGCGTGAAAAAGAATTGGCAGCCCTCATCAGCGCGCTTCACCGTTGCGCGCAACAGAAGTTGCCTGTGTGCATCGTGGGGGCCGGATTACCCCAGCTGCGAGGCCGAGCGGGAAACGCGAAGTCTTACGCCGAACGGCTCTTCGACTATCCGGAAATTGGACCCCTCTCGAATCTCGCCGCAACGCAAGCGTTGGAAAAACCGGCGCGAGCGCTCGACGTGGAGTTTGAACCAGGCGCAGTCGACCAAATCGTCACACAAACCTTGGGCTATCCATATTTTCTTCAGGAATGGGGAAAACATAGCTGGCAATGCGCAGTCGATTCACCCATTACGCGAGAAAATGCGTGTTCGGCAACAAACCTTGCCATTCAAGAGCTCGATGCCAGCTTTTTTCGAGTGCGCTTTGACCGCCTCACTCCAGCAGAAAAGAGATATCTGCGCGCCATGGCTGAGCAGGGGGAAGGGCCGCATCGCTCAGGCGACATAGCACATCTTCTGAACCGGGATGTCCAGGCGGTCGCGCCGACTCGTGCGGCCTTGATTTACAAAGGGATGATCTACAGTCCTTCGCATGGCGACAATAGTTTCACTGTGCCCTTATTTGGCGATTACATGAAGCGTGTTATGCCTGAGTTATGATGGTGATCGCTGCGTCAATCTCGCCACATCAAGCTCGTATTGCCTAACTCAACAGCCGTCGCCGCGTCAGCCCCAGCGCAATATAAAACCCAACCGCCCCGTAAGCTACCAACACCAACACATGCAGCCAAGCTTGACTAGGCGTCGCGCCCAACATCAGCGGGCGCACAAGATCAATGGCGTGGGTGAGCGGCAACACGCTGGAGATGGCTTGTAACCAAGGCGGTAACTGACTCACGGGGAAGAATACGCCGCACAGCAGCACCATCGGTGTGATCACCAAGGTGAAGTAGTAGAGGAAAAAATCATAGCT
>JAYUPZ010000104.1:0-4834 GCA_043759805.1 Myxococcales bacterium
AGAAGGTTTCCATTCGGGACGTATTGAATTTGGATGCCCTGGTACTGATGAAAGAACGCTCGTTCGCCGTACTCGTCGTCGCGTCGCTGCTCGTCTGTATCCCTCTTGCGTTCTATTACGCCTTCACCGGACAGTTTCTGAGTCAGGTCGGCATCGAAAACGTCGCAGAAAAGATGGGGCTGATGGGTCAAGGCTCCGAAATCGCGTTCATGCTGGCGATGCCGTTTTTCCTGGGACGCCTTGGTATCAAGAAGACCATGGTGCTGGGTATGATCGCCTGGATCGCTCGCTACGTGTTGTTCGCTCAGGGGGCCTCTCCCACCGTACCGTGGATGTTGTTCGTTGGTCTCGCCCTGCACGGAGTGTGCTACGATTTCTTCTTTGTATCGGGACAAATCTACGTGGATAAAAAAGCCCCGGCGGCTTTGCGTTCTAGTGCACAGGGGCTCATCACCTTTGCGACCTACGGTGTGGGGATGCTGATTGGTTCGATTGCTTCGGGCCGCATCGTCGATGCGTATCAAAATGACTGGACCCGGGTCTGGTACGTTCCCGCCATCATGGCGGCGGTCATCGCCGTGCCTTTTTTTGCCGCCTTCAAGGACGATGCCCCAGCGGCCAACAACAGTTGAGGGTTCGTCGGCGTTAGCTGCGCGCGAGCGCGGTCGTGATGGCTTTTTCGAGATCGTCCTTGCCACAGGGTTTTTGCAGCAAGACAGGTCCCTCGTCAGGCCAGGGGTGGTTGGCCTCGACACGCGCAATCGAGTGACCCGACATGATGATGACTCGCGCGTTGGGATCGAGCACTTTCAATTGACGATACGCCTCGGGCCCCGCAAGTACTGGCATGTCGAGATCCATCAACACCAGATCTGGTCGCTCGTTCCCGTAAACCCTCAAGCCCTCGCTGCCATCGGCCGCATGCAATACTTCGTAACCCTTGGCCTTGAGCAGACGACCAAGGCTACGTCGAACAGCGCCGTTGTCATCGACGATCAAAACCACAAGACGCGCTGACTTTTCCGGTACGGGTTTTCCGCCAATGGTGGGCAGATCCATTGCTGTTTCCGATATTCGTTGTGCATCGTCAACGGGAGCTGACGGCAAGCTGATGCCCACCATTGTTCCCTGTCCCCTGGCTGTTTTCAGATCGACCTGGCCACCATGGTACTTCACGATCTCAAGTACCGTGGCGAGCCCAAGCCCCGTGCCTTCGCCTTCGCCCTTGGTGGTAAAGAAGGGATCGAAAGCGCGTTGTCGCGTTACCTCGTCCATCCCCTTTCCGGTGTCCTGAATCGTGAGAACGATTTGACCGTGACCATCCCCGCCAAGAGCCGGGCGTCGTCGCGCCACCGCCACCGTCATGGTTCCACCCGCGGACATCGCATCCCGCGCGTTGACACACACGTTCATTAAAACCTGGTGCAATTGACCCCAATCGCCCATGACTTCAAGGCCCGGCTCGGAGCTGAAAACCAACTCGACCGAACGGGGCAAGGTTCTGCGAAGTAGCTCGATAACTTCACGGCACAAGTTCCCGAGATCGAGGCGTTCAAGAAGGTAGCCGTGCTGCCGACTGACGCCCAACAACCGACTGGAAAGCTCTGCTGCTCGTTTGAGAGCGCGATCGATGTCGGTCAAACACGAGACAACATCGCCGTCACCCATGGTCACGCGCGAAGGCAACGACGTGAGAAAATCAACGCTCGCAATCGCAGCACCGAGGAGATTGTTGAAGTCGTGGGCAACGCCTGCTCCGATACGACCCAAAAGTTCCATGCGCTGCTTCTGAAGCAGTTTGTCTTCGACCGGATTGTGATGCGTGAAGAGGAAAACCGTATCACCGACACGAATTTCATTGCCGAATTCAAGCACGACCCTGCTGACTTGCTTCTGATTGACGAAGGTGCCGTTCTTGCTGTCAAGGTCTTCGAGGACGTAGCTTTTACCCTGACGCACAATTCGAAAATGAACACGGGACAGCTTCAGATCCTCGACTGAGATATCTGCCTTGCTTGAACGACCGACCGTCGCGCTGTTTCCGACCGGAAATTTGCGCGTTGCCACCGAACCCGAAACTCCAACCAAACGCGCCTTGTCCCCTTCAAAATCCGGATCGCCCGCCACGGCGGGTCCTCCCGTCAGCGTTGGCTGTGTCAGATCGTCAAATTCACCGTCGTCCATGCCGTACCGAAATGTAGTGGAAATTACGAAATCCCGCCTCATGAGAATCGGTGCCGGCTGAAAAAGCCTGAAGCCAGTCCACGGGGTTTTCTGGGATGTCAGAACCCGGCCGGCCCCCCGCCCGGGGTTGGCACCGGAGCGCCCCCATCGACAACCGAGCGATTTTCACAATGATTACTGAATTTTAACTCACCTGACCAACCGAGCGCCAACAACAGAATTACGGGATGAAAAAAGTAGGGCCAGAGCATGTGGTTGAATGCGATGAACCACAAGAAAGAGAAAGCCGCGACGAAGGGAACGAGCGCGGTCGAGAGCCAGCGCCGGTGGCACCCTACAGCCAGCGCGATGACCCCGCCCCACTGAAAAAAGCGCAACGCCCTCTGCCAACCGTGCCCCCAAAAAAGTCCCGCAAAGCCAGGATTGCGCGCCCACCACATACCCTGCCGCCACTTGTCCGCGGACCAGCCATCCAAATCGTTGAACCAGTGAACCATACCCGTTGTGAATGCCTGCGGCGACCACAACCAGAAGGGCACGATACCGATCACCGCAATTGCAAATGCGCAGACAACTTGGAAGATGCGTTGGGACCGGGAAAAAGGCGAACGAAGCAAACATACCAGCGTCAAGGGCAAGAGGGCGAGAGCAAGAGGCGTCGTACAGAGAGCCAAACCAAACGCAATACCCATGTGCCTCGATTGGACAGCGAGCGTTGCGGCTAGCCATACAAGTGCCGCCCATCCCCAGGGCGCCGTGTTGGTGGCGTCAAAAAAGGTTTGTTCGGCAGAAATGAAGACAAGAGCCCAGACGATGAATCCAGGGGCGTCTAACCAGTTTGCAGGGCGGGTTTTGCGCGCAAACCAAAGCATCGCTGCAAGGCAAAGGCCGTGCGCCAATACGGTGGCCCAGCGCATGTCGATTCCCAGGAGAAGCGGCAGTTTGTAGGGCAGGAATGTGCCCGGTAAATACGTTAACGGCAGCGGCCACGGCATCGCGTAGACGCGATACGGGGAATCTCCTGAAAACAACTGTTCAAGCGCTGCAACGACCAGCGGCAACATATCCGCGCGTACCGGATCGATCGGAAAAATGGCAAAGTAGTGTATTCGCCAGAACACGCCCAGCATAAGACTGGCAACCGCCACCCACACCAGATGTCGCCCTTTGACTGCGGCCAGAAGCGAAACGCCGACGAACAGGCCGGACAACACGCTCGCGACAGGTTGGCCTGAAGGGGGCACAACGATACCAATGGATATCCGGGCCAGGGCAAACGTGGCACACGGCCACAAGATGAACCAGAAAGGGACGCGGACATCCGGATCCAGGTGGCCTACCAAAACTTTGACGGCCCACATCAATGCCAGCGTGCAGGCCACGATGAACGCGGCCAGCTCACCGTCGTTGTAGGTTGGCAGGAAATACGGTTCGGGTGATGTGCTCACCTGCAGGATCGACACGAGCATCAATCCAAGCAACCAATGCAATGATCTCAGTCTGTTGTGGTGCCGGCCTTCAATCACGGTTGCTTCGCACCTTCCCGCCACCACACAGTGTATCCAGCGGTTGACGATATGACCCGAAATTGGGTCAATAAAACCGGATGAGCCTGCCCTGCAACGGTCTGGCCCACGAGCACGACGGACGCATGTTCCGTCATCCATTTGATGTCCGAACTCGCTTCGCGAACCCGTGCCGGACGAATCATGTGAGGTGGGTACGACTCGATCTGGGAAAGCGCCTTGATGTCGTACAACCCGTCCTGCAAGCCATCGACGCCTATGGCTCCGACGACATAGGGATCGGTGACCGGAGGCGGCTTCCTTGGAAATTCGATCATTTGAAGTGGGCCAAAACTTTTTGCCGAACCGGCGTAGATCCTGGAAAAAACGGAGAACAAGATGTTCCCCTGTTTTGTCGGAATGCCGTGTTGCCATCCCGGATAGACGACATGGGTAATGCCGAGTTCCTGAAACCGACGCCAGACGTCGTAAGCCGATCCCATCCTTCGATAGTCAATTTGTCCCTGGAATCCCAGCCAATCCAGAACGACGGGCCGGTTGATGCCAAGTGCAATGTGTTGATTGTGCAACAACACCACCGCCTCTTTGGGGAGTGCCATTCCAAGCTCGAGATAGCTGTTGGCGTATCCGTCGTACCGACTGGTCGCAACGCCATTAAATGTGCTTCGCATCAACGATGCGGAGGCATCCACGCGATCCATGCCCGAAAACCAGGTGTCACCCGCTGCTGTGAGTTGCATTCCAACGAGCAGCACCACGCCGACCTTTGCGGCCCTTCCCGTCCGCCAGGCGATGGCGACAAAGGCAGCCGTTCCCACAACCAACCATGGCAAATACACCTGAATGTTTCGATCGACCCGATAGGTCATCGCCCAACAAAACGTCGCACAAAGGCCGGCAAACGCTATCAGATACACGCGACGGTTTGCGCGAAGGAAGAGTAGAAAGGGAACCATCAAGGTGAATAACGATCCCGTGATGAGGGCATCTTTTTGGTACGAGTAGTGGGGCACAAACGAAAACGACCACACGAGTTTGAGCGAATCGATGATCCGTTCCCCGAGCGGCACCGGTGGATGGCAAGTCCAGTCCGAGAACAGGTATCGAACCTGGGTTGCAGCGCC
>JAYUPZ010000105.1:0-2234 GCA_043759805.1 Myxococcales bacterium
ACAGCCGCTTTCTCGCTGATCGCGTTTCTTCATACGTCACACGCCAAGTTTGCCGTGTCCGTTAGCCTCGCGCCAGACGCCGGTCTGTGCACCGGATACTTTAAATCCGGGGAGCACGCTGTCTCATTCACGTTGGCAGATCAACCCCGGCCCGGAATCGTTTCCTTCCGCCTTCGCTCGTCGACGAACGCATCCTCTGAGAACCGTTTGCCGGCCTTGGCGGCTTCCGACCGGGCGTTATCGACTATTTCCTGCAGTTTGGCGCTCCAAAATGGATGCCAAACAATGTTCAAACCAAGTTCCGCAAATTCCCGCTCCATGCACGCCTCGTACGCCTGTGTTCGCCGATTCCAAGAACACTGCATGACCTTCAGTGTGACGGTATCTCCAGCCAATGCGACGATGTAGGATTCCTTGCGAGATGGACCCAGCCACCAGAAACGGGTCCGCAATTCTTCAAGCGTCATCCTTGAATCGTAACTTCAGGGACTGACACAGAATCTGGGCGAACTTAACTCCCCATTTGATGTCTCGCTTTGTTGGGTTTCATTTTCGGCCTGAAGCTCGCCCAGTATTGACGCGCCAGGACTCTCCCCGTGTTTTTATTCGACCACTGCGTCAGGATGGAACGTTCTCCTGCAATCAAGTCTCGAACTGCCATGCCGTCGTAGCATCAGGGACAAAGATCGCGGCTAGGCCCTTGGCCCAACTTAAAACACTCGCGGGCCTCGAAAATAAATCGACGATTCTTATTCACAAACCCGTTCCACCCCAATCTACCAATACGGACCAATGCCAAAAAACCATCTTCGAGCCGTTTTCTTGTCCTACTGCGTTGCTTTATTCGGATGCGGGGACGCAAAAGAACAGCCGATTGAGGTCGAATCGTTCGCGTTGCTGACCGATCCGTCGCTTGTGAAGCCAGTGCTCGAATGTGTGACGCAGGAGGACGGAACGCATTTCACGGCGTACTTCGGGTACAGCAACATGGCGACCGAAAACGTATCCGTTCCCGTTGGGCTTTCAAATAAGTTCACCCCAATCACCGACCGGGGACAGCCGACGCTGTTCATTCCGGGTCGGCAGCGGTCCGTGTTCACGGTTCAGTTCAACGGCAGCAACCTGGTCTGGAAACTAGGTCCGCGGACGTCGACAGCGTCAAGCTCGTCAAAACGGTGTGAGTTTCCCGATGCTGGTGTCGATGCATCGGTCGATGCGACGGTCGACGCTCCACCGAATCCGTGTTCGAATCCAGTGGGTCTTGATGACGGAAATCTCTGCACGACGGACACATGTTCACCTGAGTTGGGAGTACAGCACCAACCTGTTGGCAACGGTGTTTCGTGCTCGAACGGCAATTCGTGTGACGGAAACGAAACGTGTTTCGCTGGAACTTGCACCGCCGGAACGCCGCCAGAATTGCACGATACCAACCCCTGCACTGTCGATTCCTGTGCACCGGCCACCGGGCCCCTCCATACCCCTACCGCCAATGGCACACTGTGCACCAACGAGTCTCTTTGCGACGGCACCGAGGCTTGCCTTGAAGGGGTGTGTACCCCGGGGGCGCCACCGGTCATCAACGATGACAATCCATGTACTACGGATTCTTGCGATCCAGTCTTGGGCGTCGCGCATGTGCCTCTGGCTGATCTTGCAGGTTGCGCAAACTCAACCCTCTGCGACGGCGTTGAAACATGTGTAACGGGCATCTGCCAATCGGGAACGCCGCCCGCCGTCGATGACGGAAATCCGTGCACAATTGATACTTGTGACTCTTCGCTTGGTGTATCACACGCTCCCTCTCCCAACGGCACGTCGTGCGACGATGGCAATGCGTGTACGCTCGCCGATAGCTGCCAAAATGGAAGTTGTTCCGCGAGTGAATCGGTTTCCTGTTCTTTGCCGTCCGGTTGTAGTTCGCCGGGCGTGTGCGATCCCATCACGGGCATCTGCTCTGCGGCGAGCGGATGCGTTGTTTGCGGAAACGGCGCTCTTGATCCGAGTGAAGAATGCGACGACGGCAATACGCTTTCCGGCGATGGTTGTTCAGCAACGTGCACAGTCGAACGATGCAATGGTGTGATTTGTCCTGTGTCGACCGATCCATGTATGCAAAACACGTGTAGCGCAACTACCGGACAATGCGTGCTTTCACCAAAGGCAAATGGCGTGGCTTGCGACGACAACCGTCTTTGCACAACAGCGGATCAGTGTCAGGACGGATTGTGTGC
>JAYUPZ010000106.1:0-10074 GCA_043759805.1 Myxococcales bacterium
CATCATTTCCTGTGCGGTGTTCGCCATGTCCTCGGCCATCTTCTTTTCATTGTCGCCAAACTGGATCTGGAAACGCAACACGGGGATGCCCCATCGGTCTTTGACAAGGGGATCGATGCTGACGTGATTCTCATAGCGCGGCAACATTTCGCCGAATCCGCCCATACTGATAAATGCGCTTGAACGCTCTCGCACCTGCTTTTTGTACTCCGTACCAAATCCCGGGGCGCCTACATGTTTGGGAAACATCGTGGATCCGGAGGCCCCCTCAAAGCCGTAGCCACGCAAAAACGGTGAGCGATTCTTGCCGCCTTTTTCGAGGTTTCGGAAACGCGGAATGTAATAACCACCCGGCCGCCCGTCGTCGAGTGTGGCCTTCTGCCCAACGAGATCCTTGCAAAAACCGGTCACGCCCGGCCCCATGATGTGCTCGGAGAAATTGTGCCCGACGTGGCCACTTGTGTTGGCAATGCCGTTCGGGTGCTGCGCGCTTTTCGATAGCAACAAGAGCCGCGTCGATTCAAGCGTGGACGCTGCCAACACGACGGCGCGCGCCTTGACCTGATAGGTTTTCTTGCTCACGGTATCGACAAACGAAATGCCGCTTGCCTTGCCGGTGTTCTTGTCGACGGTGATCTCATGGGCGGTGGCGTTCGTGCGCAACGAAAGCTTTCCGGTATCCATCGCGGGATAAATCAGCCCGGTTGGCGAATCAAAAGCCGCGTGAATGTCGCAGCCACCTTTGCGGTCACAGGCGCCGCGCCCGAGACATCGCGATCGATACCGGTTGTGCGGCAAGGGTTTACTGGTGACGCCCGCACGATAAGGCGTTGCCACACGTCCCATTCGGGCAATGCCCTTGCGCAACTTGAGCTCTGCATAGTTGAGTCGGCTGCTGCCGCCGAACAGGCCATCGGGCACATGGGGCAAGTTTTCTGGATGGCCAATGATCCCGAGCAGACGATCCACCCTATCGTAGTACGGAGACAGATCCGCGTAGGCTAACGGCCAGTCCTCGCCGTATCCGTCATGCGATTTGGCCTTCAGATCCAGATCGCCCATGCGCAACGACAGTCGACCCCATAGATTCGTCTTGCCACCCAGGGTTCTCGCGCGCACCCAGGCGTAGGGTGTGCCGGTGGTTGGATGATCCTTTTCATTGACCAGCAGATCTTTGCGGTATTCCGAGCCACCCATGTACGACGTGACTTTTGGGTGCGGCAAGCCCCTCGCATAGGGGCGATCCCGTATGGTGTACTCATTGAACGAAAGAGCGTGCGTGTCGGGTGCAAGTCGCGCCCGCGTCGGGTGTTCGTAAGGCCACTCTTGCGAGCGCATGATCTCCTCGACGTTTTGCTTCGCCCCGGCTTCCAGCAACAACACGTTGAGTCCGTGTTGGGTCAACACATAGGCCGCCATGCCACCGGCCGCGCCCGAGCCGACGACCACGGCATCGAACTGCTGGGTCAGGTCAACCGGCGGTGCGGGGGAATCGGCATTCTCAATATTCATGGTCACCTTTCCAGTCAATCAACCATCCACAGTACGCGAGCCTCAAGCGGCATTCACTCGAAAAGAATCCGTATTTCAATCGTTGGACGTCAACCGTTGTGACTTGCGACAATGCGCTTGGCAGCGTCAAATGCGCCCCCATGGCCACCCAATCCGAACCCCGTTCTCGCGTCCGCTGGTCGATGGTGTTCATGGCCTTCATGGCCACCACCATCAACTACGTTGATAGAGCCAATCTCAGCGTGGCCGCTCCCAGCATCCAGAAAGAGTTTGGCCTTTCATCGACCACCATGGGTTTCGTGTTGGGGGCGTTTTTTTGGACCTACGCGGCCTTTCAGATGCCGTCCGGCTGGTTCATTGACAAGGTCGGCGCACGCATCGCGTATGCCGTTGCGGTCACCTGGTGGTCCCTCTTCACGGCAGCGTGCGCGCTATCCCGAGGCTTTGGCAGTCTCTTCGGTTTTCGACTGTTGCTGGGTGCGGGCGAGGCACCGGCCTATCCCTGCAATGCCAAGATTGTCTCCGAATGGTTTCCGCGCAGCGAGCGCGCCTTTGCCACCAGCATCTTTGACAGTGGGGCGCGTGTCGGCACGGCACTGTCCTTGCCCATCGTCACAGCAATCATTGGATTGTTTGGCTGGCGCATGTCGTTTGTGATCACAGGCGCCCTCGGTTTCGTCTGGACGGCGTTCTGGTTGCGCATGTACAAGCAGCCCCGCAATCACCCTTCGGTATCACCCGCAGAACTCGCACACATCGAGTCTGATCAACCAAACGCAACACAGGACGGCGATGCGGCACCCGTACGCTGGCGAGATCTGTTTCGCTATCGAACCATCTGGGGAATGATGCTGGGGTTTTTCTGCCTGAACTTCGTTATCTATTTTTTCATCACCTGGTTTCCGACCTACCTCGTCAAGGAGCGCGGCTTCACGATGATCAAGATGGGTTTTTACGGCATGATCCCGGCGCTCACGGCTCTGCCCATGGGATATCTCGGTGGCCTCACATCGGATCGCCTGGTGAAAAGCGGGATGACGCTGACATGGGCGCGCAAGATTCCGCTTGTGGCAGGGCTGGTTGTGTCTTCGTCAATTGCGCTTGCGGTGATGGCGCCAACAGCGGGCTGGGCACTCGCGTTGCTTGCGCTTTCTTATTCGGGGCTCGCGTTTGCTGCGGCCAGCGTGTGGTCACTTCCGGCCGATGTGGCACCCTCGCGCCAATACGTTGGCACGATTGGTGGTATCCAAAACTTCGCGTCGAATTTGGCCGGCATCTCGATCACCACCTTCGTCGGCGTGATGCTGCAAAAAACCGGTGGCTTCCTCGTGCCGCTGATGGTTGCCGGTGGTTTTTCGTTGCTGGGTGCGTTTTCGTATCTTGTGATCGTGCCGGAGATAGGGCCGCTGGTTCCGAAGGACAGGGCGCGCTGAAAGGCGCGTCGGACAGCGGCGTGGGTCGAGGCTCGATCTAAAAAAAGAAAACCCACACACCCTCTCCGGCATCCAACGGGCGCAAACCAGGACAATTGGCCTGGTCATTATTTTCACGAGGAGCGAACATGATTCTTGTCACTGGAGCCACTGGAAAAACCGGAGCCGTCGCGGTCGAGCAACTGATCGCCCGCAAGCAGTCGGTGCGGGTCCTCGTGCGCAGCGCTGAAAAGGGTGCCGACCTGAAGGCCAAGGGAGCCGAAGTGGTGGTTGGCTCGATGGAAGACGCGGGCGTGTGGACCTCCGCTCTTGCAGGCGTCCAATCGGTTTATTTTCTGGCGCCCCCCGATCCGTCTTCCGAAGATTTGGTGGGACGGGGAAAGCGAATCGTGGATCACTTTGCAACCGCCTTACAGGGCCCTGCCGGCAAGAGCGTTGTGCATGTGGTGTTGTTGTCGTCAATCGGTGCACAACACGGTGCGGGCAATGGTCCGGTCAAGATCCTGCACCATGCCGAGCAAAAACTGGGCACCACCGGAAAGAAAGTCACGGCAATCCGCGCCAGCTATTTCATGGAGAACGCGGCGTCGATGGTGGGTCTCATGAAAGGCCAGGGGATCCTGCCCGCCCTTTTCGATCCTTCCTTGAGGATCCCGATGATCGCCAGCGAGGACATTGGGACCCTTGTCGCTGAGGTTTTGCTGGATCCGCCGGGGACGAGCAGCATCGTCGAACTCGAGGGCCCCGTCGCGTACAGCTATCAGGATGTGGCCGCAGCTTTCTCTGAAACCCTCGGAAAGACCGTCAACGTGGTGGCCGTACCACCGGCCGGCATTGTCCCAGCTCTTCAACAGGCAGGCTTCTCCGAGAATGTCGCGGGCCTGTACGCGGAAATGGCTGGGGGCATTGGCAGCGGCGTCATGGTGTTCACGGGCGGCAACGCTCGCCATGTGCGGGGCAAAACAACACTCGCCGAGCTCGCCAAACAGTTCTCGTGAAGGTCCTCCCTGGGGCTCTGAGCAAAAGGGGGCGAAGCGAACTCGGCCTCGATCGCAATCGCACCACAGCATCGATACGTACCACGAGTCAACCTGTTTTTCTGACGCCGTAGCCCCGGCGCGGCGTCTTCATTTTGCACGCATGGAGGCCTGACGAACATTTTCGATCAGGCCGTGCCCAAGGCGTCGAGCGCCGACGGTTTACGGATGATAGACTTGCTGACGAGTGTAAAGGCCCGTCGGGCTGGCCTCGAAATTTATGGATGGAAACACGGCATCGAGGACATACATGG
This sequence comes from Myxococcales bacterium, assembly GCA_043759805.1. GTDB lineage: Bacteria > Myxococcota_A > Polyangia > Fen-1088 > Fen-1088 > JAWXBF01. The sequence continues at coordinate 4,237 of JAYUPZ010000106.1, forward strand.
TCAAGAGAGGGGTTAAGTCTGTCTCTCGGCACACATGTCTCACTTTGCCTTCAGCACGCCCACCGCGCATTACTTCGCCCCCTCACAGGGCGAAAGTCTGAGCATGGGTGCGACTTCAGACTTCATCCCAGCTGAAGCGTTGTTCCGGGAGCACGGCAAGTATGTGGCGCGCTTCCTGTGGCAGCTGGGGCTCGCGGAGCAGGACATTGATGATGCCGTTCAGGACGTGTTTATGGTGGTGCATCGCCGCGGGGGTTTCCGCCCTGGCGCAGCAAAACCTACGACATGGCTGGCCGAGATTGCCGTTCGCGTGGCTCGTGCGCGGCGTCGCAGGATAAACGCGCGACGCACGGAGCCACATGAAGCAACGATTGCCGCGTTAGAGGCGACGGGGCCGAACCCCGACGAGGCGGCAGCGCATGCCCAAAGTTTGGCTCGCGTGCAGCAGGCGTTGCAAAGCCTGGACGTGGATCGCAGGGCCGTTTTTGTGTTGGCGGACATTTTTGGCGAGAGCTGTGAAGACATTGCGACCAGCCTCGGCATTGCTCTTGGAACCGTGTATTCGCGCCTTAGCAGGGCAAGAGACAAGTTTCGCAAAGCGTACGAGCGGCTGAACCGTGAAGGGAACGCGTAGAATGTTAAGAGCACAAGAGCGCGCGCTTAAGATTGAACAAGCGCTGCGGGCTGATCTTCAGGCCATTAAAGCGGCGGACCCGCCAGGGTTCCGGCTGGATCCGGCTGTTGCAAAGTTCGCCCACAGAACACTTCTGGATGAACGCGCAAGGGTTTGGGCCGCGCGGGTTGAACGGCAGCCCTCTACCGGCATGTTTGCCAATATCATCGATCGAGTTGGCTTCAGAAGACTCGTGGCAGGAGCCATTCTTGTATTTGGCGGGGCGGCCACGGCGGGCGCTGTGAAAGTACTGCAAGAGCATCCTTTGACGCCCAGTCGCACGGTTGAAGAGGCAAGGCTCGACGACGCGTCAGCGGCCCGCCCCAAGGTGAACGTAACCCCTTTACCCGTATCTTCCCCGAACGTGTCGCCCCCACCTGGTGCCGTCCACCGCCGACACACGCCCCCCGCGGGCGCGGGCAACGGGGTGGAGCAAGAGATCGCGCACATGGTGGTATTGCGCCAGCTCGTGGAAGGTCACCCCCGCAGGGCTATGGCCTGGGCCGAAAAAGGACACCGGCAATTCGTCAAGGGTGCGCTGTTTGAAGAGCGCGAAGCGCTTTATGTGCTGGCTCTCATTAAAGCCGAAGGTGTAAACGCGGCAACGCTGCGGGCTCGTGCCTTCCTTCGCCGGTTCCCCAGAGGAAGCTTTGCTGCGCGCATTCAGCATGCGGTGAAACGTTGAGACTGTGGTTTGCACCGCCGCTCTTTGGCGCATGGTGCTGCCTTTTTGTCTCGCCTGCCGCGGCGGAAGAGCATCGAGCATTTGATGTCGCCCTGTCGGTCAGTTTCGATGGCAAGTGCCTTGATCACATCAGCCTCAGCTCGGCCGTCGCACAATGGTTAGGGGGGAAACCTGTTGATTCAGAGCTGACCGTGCTGGTGCAGGGCGGAGACAAGCCAACTCCGCACGCTCGCTTCGAGCTGCGCCGTCTGGATGAGGCGATTGCGGTCAGGCAGTTTGAAGGTTTGAAAGGGGGTTGCGATGATCTGCAAAAGGCCTTGCCGTTTGCGATTGCGATCGCGATCGACGCGCGTGTCGCGCATGCCCGCGATGCCTCACTTCCCGTGCCGAGCGCCCGTCCTGAAGTTCACCCCGACGCAAGCGCAATTTCAGTTTCCAAAGCAGAGCCTTCGCCGCCGGTTGAAGAAAAAGAGCCCGAGCAAATGAACGTGCAGGTCGCAGCCGCACCGGCAGTTGCCCAATTTGAACCAGAGCCAACAGCGCGCGCCTTCCAACTAAACCTGCAAACCCTGTGGCTGCGCGCTGTCGTGCCCCAGGCCGCCTGGGCAGCCCAGCTGGGTTTGAGTTGGCGAGCCTTCGACTGGCTGGACGTTGAACTGGGCGCGCTTGCGTCGCTCCCTGATGCGGCAACTTTGGCAGTTGGGCAGGCCCGGTCCACGGTGACCGGCACGGTTGTGCAAGCGTGCGCCCGGCATGTATCTGCGGTGCTCGCGCGGGGCTGTATCGGTGGCGCCGCTGGCGTGGTTCGCGCCGAGGGAGCGGGCTATGCGGAGAATCTAAGCAACACGGGCACCTGGTGGTCAGGCGTGGGCGGAGTGGATGTTGCATGGCCCCCACGCACGCGATTGGCGGTGCGAATCAGCGGACAGATCTTGCCCGCGGTACGTCGGCCCGCACTCGCTGTAACCGATACCAATGGCGGTGAAGTGGGCCGCCTACAAGCACCAAAGGTGGGAGCCATTGTGGCGCTCGGCCTTTCGTTGGCGCTTTAACCTTTCCTGACATTTTGGAGGTCGTTTCATGAACGCTCGCTATCTGACTTTGATGTTCCTCTTCGCCGCGGCGTGTTCAACGGGAGGAAGAGACAGAGGAAACGATAGCTCCGACGCCGGTGGTGACGCCGGTTCGGGTGGCGGCGGCGGTGGGGACGCCCCATTGGGCGGCAGTGGTGGCAACCCGGCGAACGGCGACGGCGGACGAGGCGGCCAAACCGGCGGAGCCGCCGCGGCAACGGATGGTTCCACGGCAACGGGTGGTTCCACGGTACTAGGTGGACAAGGGGGCGCCACCGAAGGCTGTCCCGCGGCAGCGCCCACGTCGGGCCTCAAGGTGCGCTTCCTCGCCTCGGCCCAAACCATGCTTCAAGACCAAAACGTCGCCGCGTGGACTGATCAGATTTCAAACCTTCAAGCCGGGCAAGCAGATGCCACCCGCCGGCCATCCGTACGCAGCAATGCGCTCAATGGCAAACCTGTGATACGCTTCGACGGCGACAATGACTTCTTGTCGTTCCAGTTTCCAGTAACTGGCAGGGACAAAATGAGTGTCGTGACGATTGGGCGCACCTGGCAATTCGAGCGTGGGTCAGAAAATGCCGATTGCGACTTTGACAAGGACGGCCTCACCGACGTGGGCCGTGAGCTTAATTGCAGCGGCACCGACCAAACATATCTGGCGTGGAATGAAGGCTCGAACGCATTCAAAAGCGCGGGCATCTTCCTGGCGTTGGGACAACGGGAAGCAACGTTTCGCTTCGGAACAGGGCGCGACTACCAGTTTTTCAAGACGCCATTTGTTCTCGAAAAACCCATCCACGACGCCTTCGTCTGGTCTGCCGCCGTCCTGGACGGTGTCTGGCGAACGCTCTACGTAAACAACCAGATCCCACGCGGTCGCAGCAACTATCGAGACGCGGCCTTGCATGAGTTGCGAGCGCGAGCCGATCAAAATGGTCAAGGTGTCATGCAAGCAGGCTGGACGGGCGCGGTGGGAGACACCGAGCCAACGGCCTGGATCGGGCGCGGACGTTTTAACGTGAACACCAGCTTCTGGGCCGGTGAGGTTGCAGAATTGCTTATCTACGACATCGCGCTATCGGAGGCCGAACGCACGCAACTCGGCCGCTACGTCAAGTGCGCCTACGGCCTGTAAAGCGCTGGCGGGGGCGCCTATGCCGGCAGATTCCGCCGATGTCACTTTTCGGGATGGTTTGCTGTCAGCCCGACATTCATCTCCAGTCTCGTAAAAGCGTCGAACCGCCAGCGGCCTCCCCGCCCGGGCAAAATGAGGAGATTTATGCAGTTCAAATCACAGCTTGTACTCGTGTGCCTCGTGGGATTCCCGTTGTATGGATGTACTGGAACGATACCGTCTGGTGAAAGGGGTTCCCCTGACGACGGAGCGGGCGCCTCAGGCAGTGGCTCCACCTCGGGTAGCGGCTCGGACTCCGGCGGCATCCCGGGCCCCGATGCCCCAGCCACATTTCCGCTGCGTCGCCTGACGCGCAACGAGTTCAACAATACGATTCGCGACCTGCTCAACGATAGGTCGCGGCCCGCTGACGAACTGGCGGGCGACGTGGACTCTGACAGCTCGGGCTACAACAAGGGTGGCTCCGTGGCTGCGGTCGACGCCCGGCAGCTTATGGAAGTGGCGGAAAAGTTGGCCACATCCGCGGTTGGCAAGTTGGATTCGTTGGTTCCGTGCAAGCCGCTGCCCACCGAGGCAGCGAAACAGAATGAATGTGCTGGCCAATTCATCGAGAAGTTCGGCCACCGCGCATTCCGGCGTCCGTTGTCGACTGCAGAGCGCGACGTCTACAAAGCGTACTACACCAAAACGCGCAGTGGACCTTCGGCCAGCTTCCAGGATGCGATTCGCCTGGTGACAGCGGTGATGCTGCAATCGCCCAACTTCCTCTACCGATGGGAGCTTGGTCCCAACCCTGCTCGCAAACTTGGGTCAGTGATCCGCTTCAACGATCACGAGATGGCGTCTCGGCTGTCATACGGGCTCTGGGCGACAATGCCGGATGAAGAGCTTTTCCTCGCCGCGGACGCCGCCGCCCTGCACACGCCCCAGCAGATCGAGGCCCAGGCACGCAGGATGCTCAAGCATGACAACGCCAAGGGCATGTTGTCGGATTTTCAAACTCAGTGGCTAGGAACAAACGATCTGCTGCGCGCGCAGAAGGACGCACGGCTTTATCCAAATTTTAACGCCGCGCTGGTCGCTGACATGGCGGCTGAAGCAGAAGCATTTTTCGCGGACGTGATGGGACCCAATGGGGACGGCAAGCTGCGCACGCTGTTAACAGGTCCGTTCTCGTTCGTGAATGCATCGTTGGCCTCGGTGTACGGGCTTACGGGCATCACGGGAAGCAACCTCAGAAAGGTTGATCTGGATCCCACGCGCCGAGCGGGCCTGCTCACGCAGGCGGCGTTTTTGACATCACACGGTGCCCCCGGAGGCAGCCATCCCATCAAGCGTGGCGCCGAGGTGCTTGAACGCTTGCTGTGTGTTGAATTGCCCACGCCGCCGCCTGATCTGCCACCCGTTAATCCGCCAAAAGACAACGTTTCAACCCGCGAGCGTTTCGACGCCCATGGCCAGAACTCATGCGCGGTGGGCTGTCATGCATTGATAGATCCCTTAGGGTTTGCCTTTGAGCACTATGACGGCATCGGAGCCTATCGCGCCAACGATGGCGGCAAACCGGTGGATGCCACGGGCACGCTTGAGCTCGCCGGCGAGGTCAAGCCGTTCAAAAACGCCATCGAGCTGGACGGCCTGTTGGCTGATTCCGCTGAGGTGAAGCAGTGCATGAGCAAGCAGTTGCTTCGCTACATGCTCAAGCGCAAGAATTTGGCCGGCGATGAGGCTTCACTGGACAAAGTGGCGAAAGCTTTCGCCGAGGCCCAATACGATGTCCGGGAACTCATCGTGGCGCTCACCAACACCAATATCTTCTTATCCCGTCAACCTTCGTTTGAAGAGGTGCTGCAATGAACCGTTGGTCACAATCGCGGCGTACGCTTCTTAAACAAATGGGTGCTGGCAGCGCGCTGCTGCCGTTGCTGTCGAACCGGTCGTTGAAGGCGGCAACCAATCCGCCGGTGCGGTTGATCGTGGTCGTTCAGACCAACGGATTTCCAGGTGGTACCTTTGACAAAACTGCCAGCACAACAAACCTCGCGGGGAGCGCAGTGCCAGAAGTGCTGAGTCCCCTCAAGGCCTTCTATGAAGACCTCATTGTGTTGCCACACCTGAGTAACCCGGCATATGAGGGAGCGGGTCACGGAGCGTTCGGCACCACGTTCTCCCCCGGGCCCAACACAAAGGAGCCGGAATATTGGGTTCCGGCAGCGGCAACCTTGGATCAAATTTGCGCGACCGCCGTGGCCAAAAGCACGCCAGGTTT
>JAYUPZ010000107.1:0-4815 GCA_043759805.1 Myxococcales bacterium
CGGTCGGCAACGAGATAGCCACGAACTCGAATCTGCCGCTCGGATGCACGATCGGTGTGCTCGCATTTTTGGTGCGCTCGCGGTACTTGAACATCAGCACCAGCGTCACGCCACCTATCACAGCAGCAGAAACCATCGTGACGATGAACATCACGTAGTGCAGTCGATCCACGTTTTGGGCGAACGTCGAAGCTTGCTCCGGCAACCACAAAAGCCGACGCATCAACTCTTCAAGGAACGCTATCATGCGGTCCTCCCAACAGGGTGCTTGCGCATCTGGATTTCCTTCCACCACAACACCCCGAGGAGCGTGAGCAGTGCCAGGCCCGAGAGGCCAGCACCGATGCGCACGAATCCGGAGACGAAGGGCGTGTACTTGCGTGACATGGGGTCATATTTGAAACAAGAAAGCAGCACGCGATCGATCGTGGTTCCAACCCGGCCCCCACCCGCCTCGACAACCGCCATGCGAAGGGTCTGCGGGTCAAAGTCCACGCCGTAAACGTAACGCGAGATCTTGCCAGTCGGCGTCAGCACGAACGCCACTGCGGCATGGGCAAATTGTTTGGACTCGGCATCGTAAAAGTAACGAAAGCCAAGTTTGTCCGACATCGCCTTGGCTGCCGAATTCTCCAGCGTCGAACCTGGGACCGGCATGACAAACGGCCAGCCCGAATCGGCACCCGAATGTTTGCTCGCACCCAGATTGCGCAACAACAACCGCTGATTGGTGTTGGCGCTCCTAACCTTTTCATTGGGATCCACGCTCACCGCGAGGGCGTTGAAATCTTGGCCGAGCTTGAGACCCGACGATTTAATCGCCTTGACGAGACCCTCGTGCACCAGATTGCAGAGTAAAGGGCACTGAAAGTATCCCATCGTCACGATGACGGGCTTACCCTGATCCAGAACCTGTCCCACCGAAACGTTAACACCGTAGCCATCCACGAAAGTAAGATCGCGCGGAACGGATTCGCCGAGGTTCTCAACCACGTCAATGTTTTGCGCGTTGTTTTCCCCGCCACCAACCGACGGGATGACCTTGTCATAACCGCGGTATCCCGCTGCTTGCGCAACACCCGCGCCCGCCCAACAAGCAGATACGGCAGCAATGGCGAGAGGAAGACGGCGAATCACGGAGCCGTTCCCTCCGTCGCAGTGGAGGAAGGTTGTGCAGGTGCCTTCACAGGCCGACCGGGCGCGGCGACAGGCTGAGCAGGAACGACCGGCTGAGCAGGAACGACAGGCTGACCCGGCTGGAGGTTGCGAATCTGCAGCTCAAGCGTTCCAGGAGCAGTGGGCGCCGTCGGCCAGGCAAGGGGCTTCACCTCGGGCGAAGCGTGGTTGTTCTCCGAGATGACCTTGTGAATCGCATCCCCAATCGGAACACGGACGAGACCCTTGCTGCGATCGGACCAACCGAAGCTGTTCAATGCGTGGTCGGTACGTGCTTTGAAATCCTGCAGACGATGATCGGTGTCGAATTGGATATTGTCGACGATGCCGATTTCGGCCTGGCCCACAACGCGTTCTTTGGCTTTGCCGTACTGAGCTTCGAGGTCGGCTGTTCCCCGCTTCAGGATGACGAAGGCCACCCATGCGGAAGCAGCAAAGATCACGACGGAGACAATGCCCACGCCGACGATGACCTTCATATTGAGGCCGGCGGATGCTTCCTCCGTCGAGCGCTGATGAGGCGTATGTTCGCTTTCGTGGCTCATGGCTGTCGGTACCGCAGTGAGGTGGACAGATAAGGATCTTTGACGGGAATCATGTTCCGGCCGCGCAAACGCCACACAACAAATGCAGTGGCGATCCCACCGATGCCAAGCCAGGCAGGAATGAGTGTCCAGTGGAAGGTCGCATGCTCCTCGTTGACCGTCGGGTAGATCAGCCAGTAGAGGTCGACAAAGTGCATGATAAGGACCCAGACCGCCCAGAAACGCATCTTGCGAGGGTCTCGCTTGCGAGCCCGCGACAGCAAGGCAAAGAACGGAATCGCAAAGCGCGCGAAGATAAGCAAGAGACCGACCCAGGCCCAGCCTGAACGCATACGAATGATGTAAAACGGGGTTTCTTCCGGGAGGCCCGCGATCCAAATCAGGATGAACTGCGATGCGGCGATGTAGCCCCAGAATGCAGTAAACGCGAAGAAAAGCTTGGAGATGTTGTGCAGCTGCTCGACCGTCACGTACGGTCCAAAGGTGTTCTTGGTTCCTTTGAGCTGCAGGGTCGCGACCACGAGAATCCAAATGGCCAATACACCCCCCATGCTGCCGCCGAAGTAGTAGACGCCGAAAATGGTCGAAAACCAGAGCGGGTCGAGCGTCATCAGCCAGTCAAGGCCCGCGAAGGTCAGGACAATCGCCATGAGCGGCAAAGCAACAGTCCCCAGCTTCCGCTGCTTGAGGGTCATTTCTTCTTTGCCGTTGGTATCCTGTTGGGTCGACCAGGAGAACAACAACTGCGAGATAATGATCGCGACCACGAAGTAACCCACCGTGCGGCCGATGAAGAAGCCGGTATTGAGATAACCGTGCTTGTGATGAATGAGGTGCGCGGCGTGTCCCGTGAAATTCTCGGGATGGGTCCACGAATAAACGTGTGACAGCGACAGCCCAAGCGGAATGAACAGGAGCGCCATGATGAATACGCCGGTCGCCATTCCCTCGAGCGGACGTCGCACGAGCGTCGGCCACTTTGCACGGAATGTGTGCAGGATCATCAGGAAGCAAAGCGACGTGATTGCGATGCCTGCCCAGTACGAGAAGGCGACCAGATACGAGTAGTAGGCGCTTTTGTCACCGGTGAACATGCCACCGAGGGCTGCCAGGAGACCGACCACCCCGATTCCAGCAGCCTTGGTCATCAGGCCCTTGCCGCCCGAAAAACGTTCGATGTCGACGGTAACGACTTTTTCGTCGTGGGAACTCACTGTGCGGCCTCCTGTTGCAGTCGGGCCGCCTCGGCAGGCGGAAGCTCGGCCAACGTCCGCGATCCCGCAATCTGCAAAGCGCGGATATAAGCCACCACCGCCCAGCGCTCGCGCACCGGAAGTTCAGCCTCGTAGGCTGCCATCAGGCCGTGACCCCGGGTCGCCACATCAAAGATGTAGCCCACGGGACGATCCCGAAAATCGATCAACGATGGCGGTGGCTTGAGCGCCATCTGCGTCGCAACGATGCTGTCTCCATCGCCGAGCGGCCCGTGGCAGGTGCCGCAGGTGATGTTGTAGTGCTTGCGACCCAGCTTCATCAGCTTTTCATCCACGGGGAGCGGAATCGAGGTGACAAAGTGATCGTTGCCATCAACGGCGCGCACCTTGCCAGCGGTAATGGCAGGTTTGAGGGTCAGCCGTTCGCGTGGCACGGTTCCAGCCGGAGGGCGACGCATGGACATACCGTCAGCGTAAAAGCTGCTCTTTTTGTAGGGATCAACCCGCGGCTGTCGCGCAGCCATCGGATTGACGATGTCCTCGTCGATACAGGATGAAAACGAACCCAATCCCAAAAGGGCGGCAAGCAGGAATCGAGCGTTCATCGTTCGACCTCCTCGATAACTTCGACAGCGGTGGCGCCGGTGCCCTTGATCAACTCAGCAACCGTTGCTGAGTCGTCGTCTTTCGACAGTTCCACCGAGAGGAAGAAACCGTCCACAGAGTTATCGACAAAATGATCCCATTGAAAGACGGGATGGTAGGGCTCAGGAAACCGCATCAGCGCAAGAACGCCGAAGAACGACGAACAGCCTCCCAGCAATACCGCGAGCTCGAAAGTGATGGGCAACCAGGCAGGCAACGCAAGCGCCGTACGGCCGCCGACGTTGATCTCCCAGTCGTAGACGTTCATGTAATACATCATCGAGACGGCGGCGAAAATGCCTGCAATGGCGCCACCGAGAACGATGTAAGGAATTTTGGGGCGACCCAGGCCCAGTGCCTCTTCCAATCCGTGCAACGGATAGGGTGTATGCGTGTCGACCTTCTTGTGGCCCTTCTCGCGAACCTCCGTCGTACCTTTCAAGAGGGTTTCCGGATCGGCGTATTGGGCCATGACGAAGCGCCGGGGCTCGAAGCGATGATCGCTCACTTTTCACCTCCCGAGGCGACCGCGTCGCGATAGGCACCCTCGGCGTGCCGTTCATGGTCAAGCTCGTGGCGCAATTCCTTGACTTCCATGGTGGAAACCGCCGGTAAGAATTTCAGGAACAGAAGGAACAGCGTCGAGAAGAGCCCGATCGACCCGATGAAAACACCAAAGTCGACAGCGGTGGGTACGTAATCACCCCACGCGCCAGGCAGGTAGTCTTCCGATAGCGAAGTCACGACGATGACGAAGCGCTCACACCACATGCCGACGTTGATCAGGATTGAAATGATCCAGGTGATGAGCATGTTGGTGCGGATCTTCTTCGACCAGAAGAGCTGCGGCACCACGATATTGCATACAACCATGCCCCAAAAGATCACCTTGAAGGGACCGTGCCAGCGGGTGTTGAAGAAGATCGATTGCTCGTACACGCTGCCCGAGTACCACGCGATGAAGTGCTCCATCAGGTAGCCGTAACCAACGATCATGCCCGTGCCCAGCATGACTTTGTTCATCGACTCGATGTGGCGGTCGGTGACGACATGCGAAAGGCCCAGGATTTTTCGCGCGGGCAAAAGCCAGGTCACGACCATCGCGAAGCCGGAGAAGATGGCGCCTGCAACGAAGTAGGGCGGGAAGATGGTCGTGTGCCAACCAGGGATAACCGAGACAGCAAAGTCGAACGACACGATAGAGTGAACCGAGATGACAAGCGGCGTCGACAGAC
>JAYUPZ010000108.1:0-4812 GCA_043759805.1 Myxococcales bacterium
GAGAAATCGCTTCTTCCTCGAACGCGATGCCGGCCTGCTTGAGCAGGAGCCAGGGCCGTAGCGACCAGGACGAGTAGTTCTTGTTGCCGATGAGCAAACGCATCGGCGGCAGTATGCCACGCAAGGCCGGGGCAGCAGTTAACCCGACAGCAACGAATTGAAAACCTCTTCCGCCCGCGCAGCCGCAAGGTCAACGGTCGCGCCGTACACAACTAGGTGTCCCATCTTGCGTCCCGGCCACCCCTTGCCCTTGCCGTACAGATGCAGATCGACGTCGTCGTTTTGCAACACGCGTTCCCAGTTAGGTTCGCCCCGGGTCCAGAGATCCCCAAGTAGATTCACCATGACACCCGGGCGCACAAGGGACGGATCGCCCAGCGGTAGGCCCGCAATGGCGCGCACGTGTTGCTCGAACTGAGAGGTTCGACAGCCGCCCCAGCTGTAGTGTCCGCTGTTGTGTACGCGGGGCGCAATTTCGTTGACGAGCACGTCGCCCGAGTTGGTGAGGAAGAACTCGATCACCAATACGCCCACGTATTGCCAGGCTTCCGCGATGGTCGATGCGATTTCCGTGGCGCGTGCGACGGGACCTGCCCCAACGTCGGCAGGGACGCGGGTCATGTGCAAGATGTGATGGCGGTGGATGTTTTCCGCGATGGGAAAATGGCGCACCTGGCCGCGTGGATTCCGTGCCAGCAATACGGAGAATTCCTTGTCGAAGACGACGCGTTGCTCGAGCACACTCGGAATGTTGGCAATCCGCTCGTGGGTTGATGCCACGTCCGAGTGTGATTCGATTCGATACTGTCCGCGGCCATCATAGCCACCCTTTCGCGATTTCAGGATGGCGGGGAAGCCAAACGCCGCGGCGTCTCGTTCAAGCCCTTGCTCGCTTTGCACGTCAGCGTAACGGGTTTGCGGAACACCGATGTGGGTCAAAAACTGCTTTTGCACAAGGCGATCTTGAACCGTCGCCATGATCTCCGGCGAGGGAAAAACCTGATCCGGTCGTGTCCCCGCCTTGAGCGCACCGGCATCGACGTGTTCGGTGTCAAGTGTGATGCGATCGCACTGCGCCGAAAGGGTACGCAGGGCGTTGACGTCCGAGAGTTCGCCGACGATCGTGGTGTTGGTGACCTGCGAGGCGGCGCAGTTGGCCTTGGGATCGAGGACGACGACATTGAATGCGAGACGTCGCGCCTCGATCGCCATCATTCGCGCCAGCTGACCACCCCCGATAAATCCAATCGTTGCACCGGGGCCGAGCGCACTCAAAGCGTATCCTCAAGAACTTTGTCTGTTTGTGCCTTGCGGAAGGCGTGCAAGCGTTCGCGGATCGCGGGATCCGTACCACCGAGGATCGCGGCTGCGAGCAAGGCCGCGTTGGCTGCGCCCGCCTTGCCGATGGCGAGTGTTCCGACCGGGATCCCCTTGGGCATCTGAACGATCGAGAGTAAAGAGTCGACGCCCGCCAACATCGCCGATTGTACGGGAACGCCGAGCACCGGCACCACTGTCTTTGCGGCCGCCATTCCCGGAAGATGCGCCGCGCCACCTGCTCCCGCGATGATGACGCGAATGCCGCGCGCTTCGGCCGTGGAGGCAAACTCGAAGAGCAAGTCCGGTGTGCGATGCGCGGAAATAACGCGCGATTCGTGTGGGATGCCGAGCTCGGTCAACACCTCGCTTGCGGCGCAGAGGGTCGCCCAGTCGCTTCGGCTGCCCATGATCACCGAAACCAGAGGTTTCGCATCGTCCGCTTGCTTGTTTGAAGACATCGCTTAAAAAGTGCCCGTCCGACAAAGTCGGGAGCGCGGCAGAATACCGGAAACGCAGCCGCGCAAAAGCCCGAAATGAAGGCGCTAGCTGGCGCGACGCACGGCGAGGCCGCGCAACTCGTCAAAGAACCGTTGCGAAGTCTCGATCGAGTTCTCGAGTGATTCGATGAGCAACATCAACAACGTGTCGTTTTCGTGGCGCAGCGAATCGTAGTAGCGCTGGCGCTCGATAGAGTGAATGACGGCAGGGAGATAGCCAGCCTGCAGCAAGATGTAGTTGCTCAGCATGCGACCGACCTTGCCGCTGTTCTTCGTCCAGGGATAGATGGCAAGCAGTTCTAGTTGAATGCGTGCCGCCTGCTGCAAAGGATGCAAATCCTTGAATTCATTCGATGCAATCCATTCATCGAGCTTTTTCATTCGCGGCTGGATTTTCTCTGGGGCCGTGATCTCGTGATAGTAGAGCCGGTGTAGCGGATTCTCTTTCCGATAGACCGGTGGACTTTTGAGTCCAGGATCGGGCGTGAGCATCAGATAAAGTTTCTTGATGAACTCGACGGAAATTTCAGGCGCACGTTTTTCGCGGAGAGCCTCGCGCAGATAATCCACCGTAATCTTGTGGTTTTTCACATCCTCATACATGGGGATGAGTGAAACGTCGCTGATGATTCGGTGATCGATCGCGGCCTTGAGCTCGGAGTAGGAAAGCACCACACCTTCAAGCGCATGGTCGTGAAATACCCACGACACATCCAGTCGCTCGCGATAGTCGCGCACAATTGTTCCCGGGAACCGCCCCATCGCGGAACGCAGCTGATCCATCCGATTGTCGAGTTCGTAGAGTCTTGCGTCCAAAACCACGTCCTTTACCTCGCGCGTTATCTAACAGAAATAGTTGTTTCGTCAAGCCAACTTACGATGGTGTACCCCAATAAAATTCGGTGTTTAGCTTACACTTTTTAAGCAGTAAATTTTGTCCACAGGCAATGTCCGGGTGCCAAGAGGAAGGCCTGTGGATAACATTTACAAGGTTGGAATCATTGGGAAAAGCCGAACTATCGGAAATTTGACTTGGTTCTAACCCGGGCGATGATTTGCCGGAGCCCTGACGTTCGGGAAACGTCAGAGAAGCCTCAATTATTCCAATATTTTGCATGCCATCGGGTGGCGGAAATCCAGTTTTGACGCAAATAGAAAAAGAACCAAGGGTCGGGCATGGGGAGGTGGCACAGCACTTTTCCGTGCTTTCCCGTGAGGTTCTTGCGGCTTTGGCGCCTCGTTCGGGTGGGATCTATTGCGATGCGACCGTGGGATTGGGCGGTCATGGGCGTCAGATCTTGGAGATGAGTCACCCGGACGGGCGGTTGATAGCGATTGATCGAGACGCGGATGCTCTGGCAACGGCTCGGGAGCGACTGGCGTCGTTCGGACAGCGGGTGCAGTTTTTTCATGCGCCTTTTTCGGCCATTCTTGAGGTGCTCCACACCGCGGGTCTATCGGGCGTGGACGGTTGCCTTGCCGATCTCGGCGTCTCCTCACCTCAGCTCGACCGGGCTGAGCGAGGCTTTTCGTTTCGAGCAGACGGTCCACTCGACATGCGAATGGATGCGAGCAGTGGAAAGACCGCCGCTGATCTGGTGCGCGACCTGTCCGAATCCGAGCTTGCGGATTTGCTTTTTGAGCTTGGGGAAGAGCCTGCCGCCCGGCGCGTCGCGCGTGCCATCTGCCGTGCAAGGGTCGAGGCCCCGATTGTCACCACGGGATCGCTCGCTGATCTTGTCGGACGCATTTTGCCCTCGCATGGCGGCATCAAGAAACATCCAGCGACGAAGACCTTTCAAGCGTTGCGAATGGCCGTCAATGACGAGCTGGGACAGCTGGCGTCGTTTCTGGATCACGCACCTTCCGTGTTGAATCCGGGCGGCCGTCTTGCGGTCATCTCATTTCATTCGCTTGAAGACCGGTTGGTGAAGAACCGTTTGCGAGCGTTGTCGAAACTTCCGGATACCGTCGCACCGGGTGAAGGGTTTCCCGAGGATGCGGACAAGACGCCGCCGGTCTTTCGTTTGTTGTCGCGCAAGGCAATCTTTCCTTCGGACGAGGAAACGAAGCACAATCCGCGCGCGCGTTCGGCTCGGTTGCGCGCTGCCGAAAAAATATCGACGGAGGAGGCAGCGTGATCGCGACCAGGGCCGTCAATGAAGCGGGCGCCCGCAAACGCCATCCCGCCCATGGCGTGTTGATGTTGTTGCTGCTGGTGTTCACGCTGGCGGCGCTCGGGCACGTGGCCATCAATATCAAGAAACTCGAAGTCGCGTTGGCGCTGGGCCAAGCACGTTCGGATCGGACGAGACTGCTTGAAAAAAAGCGTCGCATTGCCCTTGAGATCGGCGTGTTGAAAGATCCGGGGCGCATCGTCGCCATTGCCAATGACAAGCTGGGTCTGCGTCCACCGCGAACCGACGACATTATCGCCCTGGATGCGCTTGGCGATCCCAACCGGGGTGGACGGCAACCGGCGCAACCGGACAAACCCGCCGACCCGGTGAGGGCGCCAAAGGAACACCCATGATCGGCAAACGCAGACGCAAACCTCTGCGCATAGGCGGGCATTCCACGACCGGGCCGCATGGTCCCATCATGTTGGCGCCTCCAGATCCGTCTTCAAACAGGTCGGTGCGTACAGGGCGATGGACGCGCATGCGCATCATCATCATCGGATGCATGCTGGGCGCACTCAGCTTGAAGGTGGCCAAAACAGCTTACGAACTTCAGGTGGATGACTCTGACCGGTACAAGTCGCTTGCGGAAGACAACTATCTGAAGGAAATCGAGTTGCCCCCGGGACGGGGTCGCATTCTGGATAGAAACGGCAAGGAATTCGCGGCCACGGTGGAGGTCGACTCGGTGTTTGGCAATCCGCGCGTGTTGCGCTTCGTCCCAGACGCTGCCGCGCGACTGGCAAAAGTGCTGTCGATTCCGGAACGCCAGATGCGGGAAAGTCTGGAGCATCAGACCCCAAACGGACGGCCTC
>JAYUPZ010000109.1:0-10030 GCA_043759805.1 Myxococcales bacterium
ACAATGCGGGCTGAAATCGTTCCTGGCGACCGCGACGGCACAAGCTGCGCCCCCGGGTTGATGGCGCGAGTGTGCGGCGAATTCACAAATGCAGGCTACTCGGTTTTACCCAATCAGCCCTACCGCGGCGGATATACAACCCAGAGTCACGGGCAACCGAGCCACAACGTCCACGCCATACAAATTGAATTGCGGCGGGACCTGTACATGGACGAAGCGACTTTCGACGTTCGACCTGCGGGTTTCGCACGACTGAAAGAGACGCTTCTTCGGGTGCTTCGCGCGGTCGAGGGATTCCGGCCGGGTTAGGCGGGGTGACGACCAGCTCAGACGCTGCGCTGGCGCAGAGCTTCGTACAACAGGATTGCAGCTGCGGCAGAAGCGTTGAGCGATGCGATCGCACCTTTCATTGGAATCGCGATGATGCCATCGCAACGACGCGCCACGGCTTCGCGTAAACCGCGACCTTCCGAGCCAATGACAAGTGCGACGGGTGTTGCCAAATCGAGTTTTGCCGGAGGCTCACCCGTTCCCCCCGCTGCGGCCCAAACCACGACGCCGGCTTCGCGCAGCTTGTCGATGGTCTTGAGCAAGCTTTCCACGCGCGCAATGAGCACACGTTCCGTCGCACCAGCCGACGCCTTCACGGCGCCACCTGCAACCGGAGCGCTGTTGCGATCCGCCATGATCACACCGTGAGCACCCAGGACTTCCGCGCTGCGTACCACCGCACCAAGGTTTTGTGGATCGCTGATGCCATCGAGCAACACCACCAGCGGCTGTTCGTTCAGTTTCTTCGCATGGTCCAGGATCGTTTCGACGGTTGCATAAGCGAATGCGCCCACCACCGCCACGATACCCTGATGCGAAGTACCGCCGGCCAGATCGGCAATCAGAGCGCGGGGTCGAATCTCAACCGCGATGCCGCGATCTTTTGCAGCCGCAAGAGCCGTTTCTGCCTCGGGCGATCGTTTGCCTTCGGCCACATAGATGACCGAAACACTACGAGGATTCGCCCGAACCAATTCTTCGACTGGACGAACACCAAAAATTACCCTGCGGCCCGAAGATTCTCTGTCAACCGTGGGTGCGTTCACAATGTCGCCTTTTCAATTTCCTGCACGATGTCGGTAAAAGCCTGCGCGGGATTGGCCGCGTCGCGAATGGGTCGACCCACGACTAGATGATCGGCGCCGGCCGCAATGGCCTCGGCAGGTGTACCCACCCGCTTTTGATCGCCAAGCGCAGCACCTGCAGGTCGAATCCCCGGCACCACCAGCAATGCGAGTGGCAAAGCGCCGCGCAACATTCCAACCTCGCGCGGAGAACAGACGAGACCTGCGGCTCCAGATCCCACTGCCAGAAGACCCCGTCGAGACACTGCATCGGCAACCGTGCCCGCAATGCCGTCCCGCTCGAGATCCTCGACCGAAAGCGAGGTCAAGACCGTCACGGCGAGAATTTTTAGATCACCGCCCGCTGCTTCCGCAGCACGCTTCGTCATCTCGGAGCCCCCGCCAGCGTGGATTGTGAGAAGTTCGGCACCCATTGCGCGTGCTGACTGAACGGCCCGTGCGACGGTTTCGGGAATGTCGTGCAATTTCAGATCGAGAAAGACACGACCGCCCCGTTTGCGAACGGCTTCGATGGCCTTCACGCCTTCGGCCACAAACAACTCAAGCCCGACCTTGTAAAAAGCCGGTTGTCCCTCAAGGCGATCAAGGAAAACCTCGGCCTCCTTGAGATCGGGAACATCGAGCGCAACGATGACGCGTTCACGTGCTGTCAATGCAGCCCGACTCACGCAATCCCCCCGCTGCCCGTGATTCCGGCGCGTTCTGCCACGATGCGTTCACGCAACCAAGCGACGGCCTCGGTGAGCGGTATCTTCTGCACCTCGGTCCCCGTGCGCGCCTTGATTTCGACGACGCCCTCGGCGAGGCCTTTTTTTCCAATTGCAACACGGTACGGCATACCGATGAGATCGGCATCCTTGAACTTTGACCCCGGACGCTCGTCGCGATCATCGTACAAGACCTCGATGCCAGCGGTTTCGAGGGCTGCGTACAGATCATCGCACGCGGTGCGTACTGCGTCGTCGTTCGCCTGCAGCGAGAGCAGCGATACCTCGAACGGCGCAAGCGGGACCGGCCACCGAATGCCGTCCTGATCGTGGTGTTGTTCGATCGCGGCGGCAACGATGCGTGTCACACCAATGCCATAGCAACCCATGATCATGGGCATTTCACGCCCGTCCGAGCCGAGGAAGTTGCAGCCCATCGGGGCCGAGTACTTGGTACCCAGGTAGAAAACGTGACCGACCTCGATGCCGCGGAAAAGTTTAAACGCGCCCTTCTTGCAACGAGGACAGGTATCACCCGCCTCGGCCTGACGGTAGTCACCTATCGAAACTGCCTGGAAATCTCGACCCAAAACGACGTTGCGATGGTGCGTATCGACGGCATTGCCCCCCACCACCATCGAAGCCATTTGTGCGACTTCTTGATCGCAATAGATCGGAATCTTCAAACCAACCGGTCCGGCAAACCCAACCGGGGCATGGGTCGCGTCCTCGACCGCGCGATCCCCGGCCATCACGACCTCGGCCACCGAGAGCGCACTCTTGAGCTTGATCTCGTTGACGGAACGATCGCCTCGTACCAGAACCGCGACGGGCTTGCCGTCGGCCAGGAAGATGAGCGTCTTGGCGAGCATCTGGGGCGCAACATCAAGAAAGGAACTCACCTCTTCAATCGAGCGCTGACCCGGGGTCGCGACGGTCTCGATTGCAACGGTGCTCTTGTCGGGTGCGCCACCCGTTAATGGGGCGATGTTGGCCTGTTCAACGTTGGCAGCATAATCGCAAGCGTCGCACGCGACCAAGGCATCCTCGCCGGTCTCTGCCAAAACCTGAAATTCGTGGGACATCGAGCCACCGATGGCACCGGTGTCTGCCTCGACCGCACGAAAAGCAAGGCCACAGCGCGCAAAAATGCGGGAATAGGTGTCGTACATGTTTTGGTACTCACGCTTCGCATCGTCCGCCTCGGCGTGAAACGAATAGGCATCCTTCATGATGAACTCGCGGCAGCGCATGAGACCGGCACGTGGGCGCAACTCATCACGAAACTTCGTTTGCACCTGATAGAGATTGATGGGCAGCTGTCGGTAGGACTTGACGTCGCCGCGCACGAGATCGACGATGACTTCTTCGTGGGTTGGGCCCACGACGAAATCGCCCTTTTTGCGATCGCGCAGACGCAACAGTTGATCGCCGTACACGTCCCATCGGCCCGACTCTTTCCAGAGCTCGGCGGGAATGATCGCAGGCAAGAAGACCTCGGAAGCACCCGCCCGGTTCATCTCCTGGCGGATGATCCCGGCAATCTTTTGGACAACCCGGATGCCAAGCGGCAGGAAGGAATAAATTCCCGCGGCCACCTTCCGGAGGTAGCCACCCCGCACAAGCAGGATATGGGACGGGATCTCGGCCTCGGCAGGGGCCTCTTTCAGTGTCGGAACCAATGTTTTTGAGATGCGCATGGGCGTGGCCGTCATAGCACGATGGGGGGTGGTCCTGGTAAAAGGCCCGCATGGGTTTCGATATCCCTGCTGGGGGTGCGACACACCGCGGCGACCGGGGACGGTTGCAACCGTTTCGGTTGACCCGGGTTACACCACGCCGGTCAATTCCTCGATGGCTCGGGGATGTGCCGGGTCCAGATGACACACCACCATCGGGATGGCTCGGCGCAAGTGTTTGCGCGCTTTGACGGGAACATCCGCGACGGCAGATTCGACGGCGCCGGGCTGAAATTCGGCGAGGGCCGCACACAACACCGCAGCCTGGAGAACATCCAAGTCGGACTTGGCGCCGCGGCCGGTTCGCAACTGTGACACGATTAGCTTGTGCACGGCAAACCGTTCGGCCAGCGGCACGCGGATGGTACAGCACCCTGACGGGCCAGGAGCACCGCGAACTGGGATTGCGCATGCAGATACGCCAGATACGGCAACCCCGTGGCATGCGCGCGCAACTCAGGGACGGCAACGATGGGAAAGGTTTCATTCGGGGACGGCACCAGCAGGTCCACGTGAAACTGCGAACGGCCACGCTGTTTGTAGGACGTTGCGGGTCGGGCGTTTTTCAACGCGGGCACCTCGACAAACGGGATGCCGGAACCCTGCAAGCATCGGAAATATTAGAGCGGTACTCTTCGTTAAAAATGTCCGTGATCTCCCTTACCTTCTCAACTCGAAGGCGAGTCGGGGCGCCCGAGCCACTGTCGGTGTAAATGCGACGTGTGTCGTTCCATCCCGCCACGGCTTTTTCAACCGTACTGCAACACGGCCATCTTCCAATTGCGTCAACCGCTCGTCCGGGCGCGGTGACGAAAAGTGGAGGCGAACGAGGCGTGCGACACAAGGGCATAGGCATTTTAAAAGCGGACACTGCCGGTCGCGATACCCTGTGTCAGGCCCAAGTAGAAATGTCCCAATTGAGACGCGACGAGCGTGCTCATGGGTGGACTCATGCCGCCGGTTCGGTCCAGCAGAGCGTAACTCAGCGGTGACGATCGAACCCAAACGTCACCATCGCCAGACGGATTGATTGCACCTAGAAACCTGGTTGTTCCGATTTGGCTTGCGTCATGAAGCTGTCACCTCGACAACCGACGTAGGCATCGTGTTGTTGTGGACCACCCCAGGTTCGTCGCCTTGTTCCACCGATCGGACTGCGCGTTGAAGATCGACCTTGTAATTGTCCGCCAGTGGACTACGCAAAATCCGCCCACCAAAGTCCTTGAGTTTCTCAATGAGACCGTCTGCTTCGGTCTGTGCAACCGCCACAAACAGCATGGAGTGCCCCGGCGCCAACGCCTGACCACATTCGCGCGAGAAACGTTCGTCGATGCCCAGATCAACTGCGTTGCCACCAATCGCGCCGGCGCCTGCACCGGCCAATCCAACCAGGAAGGGCAATGCGGCCCCTCCCGTAAACGGTACAGCCACCGCAAAACCGATTGCAATTCCCAACAGTCCTCCAGCCGCCGCACCCAACCCCGCGGTGCTGGTGGACTCGTCAACGTTCACCTTGCCATCGGGTTGCCGGGAAACAGCCACCGCGTCTTGAATCTCCACCACACCTGACTGTTCAAAGGAGGACAACACACCCTTCACGGTTTCAGCTTGGTTTTCGGTGTCATACACAAATGCCAGTAGTTCGTTCATTTTCATCTCCTTATCGGCGAAGGCGCCGGATTGTGATGATGCCTCTGTGCAGTTTACGTGCCAACCTCTGGCCGCCTGAAGCGTCCTAAGCGAGCGTTCATATCACCCCAGCCTCCTGTGGGCGATGGCGTAACCATCCGGGTCCCGCGCGCGACCGGTCGCGATGGTACCCCACGCCACGAATTGCCACCCTGACCCCCGCCATCGACCGTTCCGTTTCGTAACACGGGGCACCCAGGGCCGCCGCGGGTATCGAAAATTCGACTCAAGCCTGTGCTCGTGTCGCGCGACCTCATTCAGAGAATTGAACGATCACGATGGCGTTTGTATTGCTCTTAGTTGTTCACAGTCGAGCAAATCCTGCGGTCGCCCGCTCGCGCTTTTCAAGCGAATAAAGTTCTTCGCGCCCCACCAGCGCTGGATGGACGCGCTTGAAAAACTAAGACAAGCACAAATCACGGCGCGGTAGCCGCGTTCGCAACTCGAATCGGTGCATCCTTGCCGAGCGACAAAGGCCTACGCGCCAGCCTCTGCTATTTGACACCCGACGAATTCAAGGCAAAGCGGTTGACCACGACCGACAACAACGAGAGGACTGGTTTATAGAAATCAGTGGTCCGAAGAAACCAGGCAGGTCCTCATCACCTTGCAACCCCGCCGTGACCCAGTCGCGATCATTGACTGCACCGATGCCGCGGCAACAACATCCATCGCGTTGTCACGGCCGCCGTCATCGCTTTCGGAGTCCCAGTCTACAAGCAATTCCGCAACACGCTTGTGCACAGCAAACGCGACCACCACCACATCCCGACAGAGGGGGCAGGCACTCGAACAAACCGGGGCGCCCCCGCTCCATCCACGCGGTAAACCCCGTCCATCATCACCGTGTGAAAGTGAACATTCAGCGCCAGCGCCGATCCGAACCGTTGGATCACCGTCACGCCGCCGGCGATTCTGAACAATTCTAAACCCGTGGTTGGAGATGCGTATGGGCGTGACCGCCATGGCACGATGGGGGGTGGTGCTGGTAAAAGGCCCGCATGGGTTTCGAATGCCCCCTCGTTCCAAATCGTGTCGTGGTATTGCCGCTCCTGCTCGGAGTTCTCACGGGCCTACCCTCGGGCGCATGCCGACACGCCGCGGCGACCGCAACCGGTTTGAACGGGCCGAATGACCTTGCGGGAACCGTGGAACCGGCAGAGCCGCCGCCCGATCCCCCGACCGACAACTCCGGGTTTGCCGCGGATTTCGAATCCGCCATCTCGGCGCTCGCTGCCAACGAACGAGCGTCGGCCCGCGACCGCCTAAACTCGCTCTTGCAAAGTTCAGTGGGAGCAGATTTGCGCCCGACAGCCGCAGCCTTGTTGGCCAAACTATGGCTGGCAGAGGGACAGGTTCAGGCAGCTGAACTTCTGCTCGAGAGAGAAAAGCCAGCCGGTGTCCATCGCGGGTTTGCGCTCGTGAAGGCCCTCGTCACAGCGCGCGGGCCGAATGCCAACACGGTTCGGGCGGAGCTCAAGGCGGCAGCCGTCGATCTGCCGACGCTACCCGGCATCGATGCCGACGAGATGCGCTTATCGGCCCTTGCGGGTTGGGCGCAGGCGGCGTCGGCAAGCGGCGCCCCTCTTGAAGCAATCGAAGCATGGCAGCAGTACTTTGAGCTGGGTTCGGAAAGTGAACGACATTACGCAGTCGTTCGCGCCGATGCCGAGGCGGCAAGGCTGACACCGACCGAAGCGCTCGCGCAGCTTGACGGCAACAACCACCCGCTTGCCCTCATGGTCCTCGGAGGCCGTGCGCAACTGGCACTGCTCGCTGCGGGAAAAATCGCGGAGGCAGAGTCCTTGCGAACGAAGACCGCAAACCTGCGCGCCGAACAGATGCCGGTCGGAGTCGCAACGACGACTGGAGCGGGCGATCCTTCGCGAATTGGTCTCGCGGTGCCGCTATCGGGCAAAGGATTGCCGCTTGGCCTCGCGGTCGCACGCGGTGCAATGGTCGCCATCGGGAAACCATCCACCGCGGTTGCGGGCTTTCAAATCGTATTGCGAAACAGCAGCGCCGAAGGCGGAGGGCCGCGAACTGCTGCCGACGGGCTCGCGGTGGAAGAAGCGGCGCTCGGCATCATTGGGCTTCCCGATCCCGGCGCCATCGAGGTTGCCGGACAACATGGTGTTCCCTATTTGCTGCTGGGCGATGCCTCACCCGGCGCGGGCTCGTCATCCTTCCAACTGATTCACGGCGCTGAAGCTCGAACCCGCACACTGGTCGAGATTGCAATCAAACGGGGCGCCAGGCGCTTCGCGCTGTTGTTTCCGGACGACGAAGAGGGTCAAAAGAACCGCGATCGGTTCGGCGAAGTGGTGGCAAAGCTGGGAGGTCGTGTTGCGATTGCAGTCGCTTACCCTGCGCAGGCGACCACGTTCAGCAAAGAAATCAAGACGCTCTCGGGCACGCCCTTTGATGCGCTGTTTGTGCCGGCATCCGCCAACCGCCTCGAGCTCATCGCTCCTGCCCTCGCCGTGGCGGATCTTTGGTCGACGCCTTCCAATCGCATGACGGTCAAGTACGGGACAGAACGGCCGCGCAACAGCAAAGAACCTGTGCGGCGTGAGTTCTTGCTCCTGTCGACGGCAACCGGCCTGTCACAGGAAACGATCTCTCGAACGGGTCGGTATCTGCAGGGTGCGTTGCTCGCTCCCGGTTTCTTTGCGGACGAAGGGCACGCAAGCGAGGGATCATTCACCGCGACATTCCGTGGTCTCTACGGCCGCGATCCGAGTGCCAGCGAAGCTTTCGGTTTCGACGGCGTTCAGTTATTGAGGACCTGCGTCGAGCGCGGTGCACGCAGCCGACAACAGGTGATGCAGATGCTCATCGAACAGGAAACCGTTGGCGTCACGGGTCGCATTCACTTTGGTTCGGATCACACCCGAATTGATCCGGCTCGTGTTTACGAAGTTTCGGGCGACGAAATGACCGCTGCCAACTGATGTCCTCGAATCGCCAACGCAATTTGCACCGCCTCGCCGGCATCACGCTCGTGATGACCCTGCTTGTCATTGCGTGGGGTGCCTTCGTGCGTGCGACCGGCGCCGGTGCGGGTTGCGGCAGTCATTGGCCCACGTGCAATGGGCAAATCATTCCTCGCGCGCCAAACGTCAAGACGCTCATCGAGTTCACGCATCGACTGACCTCCGGCGTCGACGCCCTGATGGTGGTGGCGTTGCTCGTGCTTTCCTTTCGCGCTTTCCCGCAAGGTCATCGTGTGCGCCGCGCGGCCGTCCTATCCATGATCTTGATGGTGACCGAGGCTTTGGTCGGCGCCGGCCTGGTTATTTTCGAGATGGTGGCAGGCAACACCCAGATTGCGCGCGCAGCATGGATGGCGGCCCATCTGCTCAACACCTTTGCCTTGCTTGCGGCGCTCGTGTCGACCTGGTGGTTTTCGCGTACGCCAAACCTCGAAAATAACAGGCCTTCGTCGTCGCCATTTCGGCGTTCCGTTCGCATCGGCGTTGGGCTACTCTTGCTCACGGCAACAAGCGGTGCCGTCGCCGCGCTCGGTGATACGTTGTTCCCCTCGGCCAGTCTTGCCGAAGGTCTCGCGCAAGATCTTTCGCCCGGCGCACACCTCTTCATTCGCCTGCGGGTGTGGCACCCCGTCGTGGCTGCCATCGTTGGACTCTACTTGCTCATCATCCTCGGCATGTTAGCCAGCCAGGCTACAAACGCACTCCATCGTCGCATCGCAACGTTTGCAGCTGCCCTCGTCTTTGCTCAGATCACGATCGGGATCATCAACGTGATTTTGCTGGCACCGGTTGCGGTTCAACTGCTGCATCTGGTGGCGGCGGATCTGCTGTGGATGGCGATGGTGGTCCTGGCATTCGAGTTACAGCCGACCAGCAAAATCCAGGAGTAGCTACTCCGACTTGGTGCGTTCGTAGGCACGACCGGCTTTTCGAAACAGGTTGCACAACTGCAGCAACTCCGAGACCTCCCGCAAACGCCGTGCAACGCCCTCTGCACTCAAGTCGATCTTGGTATTCAGGCGATCTTCGGGCCGTAAACTTCCGGCAAGCTCACTGACCTCTCGCAAGCGTTGCCCCACCGCCGGGCCCGACATATCGATTTTCATCGATCGATCGCCCTGAGATTCTCGATATCCAGTAGATCCTGAGGTCGAGCGGCGGCAGCCTTCATGGCAATGAGCGCGTCGCGCGAAATCACCGTCACGTGGCCATCGCCAAACGGCAGGCGAATGCGACTGGCCCAGGTTTCCTCAAGGTTCTTGTTCACAAGCATAAAATCGAGTGTGAGCAGATCGCCTTCTCCATCGATTTTGCTGATCCTTTGAAGCTCACTGCCGTCCTTGAACTCGAAGGGCAAGGCTTCCAGAGTGAATCCACACGGACGCACCGTCGACAAGGCCTTCTCAAGAGCGTCCCGCCGAATCAAAAGATCAATGTCTTTCGTCGCACGAGGAGCACCCCAAACCGCAACCGCAAGGCCGCCCACCAACGCATACTCGACCCCGCTCCGATCAAGCGCGTCGATCACCCGCGCGAACTCTTCGTGCAACACCATTGAACTGGAATTTCGCACACGGGCTGCTCGAATGCACGTTTGAGTTCCCGTTGGTCCGCTCGACGGATGACAATTGGACGGGCCTCGCGATTGGTACTACCGTGACCTGGCTCATGCGAATCGTGTGTGGATTGCTACTGTTGTTGATGGGTACGACCTGTGCATCGAAAGTGGGCGCCCCGCCGCCCTCTTCGCCCAGCAATTTGCA
>JAYUPZ010000110.1:0-4800 GCA_043759805.1 Myxococcales bacterium
AAGCCATTCGATGTCGCGGACCTGATGGCTCAGGTCGACAAAATAGCGGCTAAAAAATCGATGCAACAAGATGTGGTGAACGCGCGGGCTTTGTCTTCCCGATTCGGCGCAGCACCGCGGAACAACACCACGTTGTCGCAGATGATTCTGGGCCAATCGCCGATAATCGTACGACACCGGAACCGGATCGAAACATTGGCTGCCAGCGACGCGCCTGTGCTTATCACTGGCGAAAGCGGGACGGGAAAAGAACTCGTAGCGCGCGCCTTGCACGAACGCGGCGCACGGCATGCAAAGCCGTTCGTTGCGGTTAATTGTGCTGCCTTTCCGGAGACGCTACTCGAAGCTGAACTGTTCGGTGTTGAACGAGGGGCTTTCACTGGAGCGGAAAAACGTCGGGACGGCCGTTTCCAGTCTGCCGCCGGTGGTACGTTACTGCTGGACGAGGTTGCGGAAATTCCGTTGCCGGTCCAGGCGAAACTTCTCCGCGTACTCCAGGAAGGAACGGTTGAGCCTCTGGGGTCAAATCAGTCGATCCATGTCGATGTTCGCATCGTGTCCGCCACCCACCGAAATCTCAAGGAGTGGACGAAGGAGGGCAGATTCCGTGAAGACCTCTACTACCGTCTGGATGTGCTCGACATCGAAGTTCCAGCGCTGCGGGACAGGTACGGCGATCTGCCGCTCCTCGTCCAGCATTTCTTGCGGAAATTCAGCCCAGTAGGCAAGGCCGTCCCATCGATATCGCCGCGAGCCTGGGCAATCCTTTCGCATCACACATGGCCCGGCAACGTACGAGAATTGTCGCATGCCCTCGAGCACGCAGTCGTCTTGTCGAGCGGGAATCAGATCGAGGTAGAACACATTCCCGTTGCGATACGAGGCGAGGCTCACGACGATGTTTCGGCGGGTTCACAAATTCGGCCACTAAGCGAGTCGATGAAGGAATTCGAAGGGGAATACATCAAAACCGCGCTGGCCCAAGCCGGCGGCAAGCGCGGAAAAGCGGCCGAAATGCTGGGAATTTGTCGGAAGAATCTGTGGGAGAAGATGTGCCAGCACAAAGTGTTGGACGCGCAGACTGCCGAGAACTCTGGCATTGTTGATCCTGACGCGAGGATGGGCTCGGCTCACACGCCATGAGCTATTCGCCTTTTTCGAAAGCGCGTCTTCCAAGGTGCGTTCTCGCATTTTTTGCCACCGCAAATCTGGCAGCGCCGTGCATGGTTTCTGCCGATGAGATTGAGGGCGCGACAGGGAAGCTGATCGATCTGGACCAGCAGAGCCATATCCTGTCTTTGGAGTTCCGGGAGGCACCAAAGATCTCGGCGGACCGCATGCTGGTTGAGGCTCAAGTACTCGTTCAACTTAAAAAATATGATGAGGCCGCGATTCTTTTGTTCGAGGTCCTGGAAAAATGGCCGACGAGCAGGGCGGCGGACGACGGTGCGTTCCTTCTGGCAGATTCTCTTTTTGAACTTGAGTATTACGATGCGGCGCGGTTCCAATACGAGCAAGCACTGCGATCGTTCACCGCGAGCGTTCACATCCAGGCTGCGCTCGACCACCTGATGCAGATCGCCAGGCGGACTGGAGACTTCGATCTCGTCAGCAGCCATCTCGACAGGTTGAGCAAACTGCCTAAATGCGAGCCCTGGGTGCCGTATTTCAAGGCCAAAAATTTGTATTTTCGCGGTCGATACGATCAGGCGTTGACCGCCTTTGCCGCCATTCCTGCGACGTCGCCGTTTCGTCTTCGCGCGCTGTACTTCAGTGCCACGATGAAGGTGAGGGATGGCAATCTGGACGGCGCAATGGCCGCCTTTTTTGCCATGCTCACGCCCGTGTCCGGTGATGAGGACGGACGCGAGATTCAGAATTTCGCGCGTCTTGGGCTGGGACGAATCCTCTACGCGCAAGGTGATTTCGGTCGCGCGGTCGAAATGTACCGCGCGATTTCGGCGACACCGACGTATTTACCGGACGCGCTTAATGAGTTGGGTTGGAGTCTCGTGAAGCTGAACCGCTTGCGAGAAGCCCGCGACAACTTCGTTCTGTTTCTGAAAGCGGATCCCAACAGTGCGCAGGCGCCCGAACTGAAGCTATTGATTGGCAACCTGAACGTGCGGCTTGGTGACATGTTTCTTGCTCGGCGTGCCTTCGAAGAAACGCAAAACCAGTTTCAGGATGCCCATGTGCTCGTAAGGCAAGCCCTAGCGGCGGGTGTCACGACGCAGCCGGTGTTGTTTCATGCCGTGGTCGGCGCTGGTCCGGAATCGTTGGCGACGCTTATCTCACCCCAGGCTTCCGCGTGGGTGCAGGCTTCGCCGGTGGTCGTACGTCTCGTGAAAATCTTTCGCGAAGTAGCCGAAATTCGATCCTTAATCGAAGAGGTGACCGTCACCCTGGCCGAGCTCGACGGAGTATTGGCGCGGCAGGACAAGGTAGGAATATTTTCCGATCTCTCGGGCGAACGCGATGCCGCCCGGAAAATCCTCAAGGACATGCAAGTTGTTCAACGGGATGTGACACTCTCTTATGCTGCGCCGTCGTCGGTTGGGATTTTTCAGGAAAGCGTAACACGCGTCGAGGCTATCGAGTCTCAAATCCTTGCGTTTGATCGGCGAGTGGGTGACGAAGCCAGTAAACGCGCCACATTGACAACGGCGCAATTGGCGGACGAGCGCGACCACCTCGAAATCGAGACTGCAAACATCGAATCGATCGACCGCGCCCTGCAGATCGTGGGCCCGGCTTTGATGGGGCCGGTCATGGCGGACATTGATCGGCGTTTGGCCGAACTCCTTATTGGCGCCGATGCGGGGATGTTGGACGTCGCGTGGGGTCTTAAAATGGTCGAAACCAAAGCGATTGCGAAACTGGTTTCCCGGCGAAATCGGGAGGAGCACATTGTGAAGGCAGAGTTGCGACGAAAACTGGCGGAGTTGGAGCTGAGGTTTCGACGGTGATAATTGCGTCGGCAACACCCGATGTCCGTCCGACCGGGATTGCGATGATGAAAATCCTCGTGGTTGAAGACGACTCAGATATTCGTGAATTGGTTTCGCGGGTGTTGCGCGAAGCGGGTTACGAAGTGATATCCGCCGATGACGGCACCCGGGCTCTGGAAATTGTTCTTGCCACCCGTTTCGATCTCGCCATCTTTGACGTTCACCTGCCAGGGATCGACGGCCTCGCTCTGTTTCGGGAGATCTCGAAACAGGCACCGGAGACCAAGGTTGTCATCATGACGGCAAACGCGACCATTCTTTCGGCGGTCAACGTCGTCAAGGATGGGGCGCGGGATTATCTGGTGAAGCCGTTCGGAATCAACGAACTGTTGGATCTCGTTGACAAAATCCAACGCGAGCATGAAGTAAAAGTTCAACTTCGCGAAGCGCGTGCAGAACTTGCCGGAATGGGATTGCTTCCTGTAATCGTTGCACGATCCCCCGAAATGCTGGCCGCGCTTCGCCGGATGGAAACGATCGCAAAGAGCCATGCCCCGGTACTGATCACCGGCGAGAGCGGAACCGGCAAGGAACTCGTCGCCCGTGCCATCCACGATAAAAGTCCGCGCAGCGATGGACCTTTTGTCGTGGTGAATTGCGCCGCCTTACCCGAAGGGCTGATCGAGGCCGAACTTTTCGGTCACGAACGGGGCGCGTTTACGGGCGCCTTGCAGCGACGCGATGGTCGGTTCAAGGCGGCACATGGCGGGACCATCTTCTTTGATGAGGTGGCAGAAATGCCGTTATCGACCCAGGCGAAATTGTTGCGCGTTTTGCAGGATGGAACTTTTGAACCGCTTGGATCCGACACAAGCGTCGCCGTTAACGTGCGGGTTGTTTCGGCAACCCACCGGAACCTTAGTGAACGCATCGCGCAGGAACTTTTTCGCGAAGATCTCTACTTCCGTCTCAACGTTTTGGATATCAGGCTGCCGGCGCTTCGGGATCGGCGCAGTGAACTGCCGTTTCTGCTCGAATACTTCATGCAAAAGTTTGGACGTTCAGGTGCCACGCCTTCCATCTCGGAGCGCGCCATGTTTGCGTTATCCCTTTATCCCTTTCCCGGTAACGTCCGGGAGCTGTCTCATGCGGTGGAGCACGCCGTGGTCCTGGCGCAAGGCGAAGAAATCGATTTACAGCATCTGCCGCCGGCTATCAGTGGACGCAATGCCCAGGGGTCCGAACGTTTGCCTCAGGGCACCCTGAGTGAAGCGATGAAAGAATACGACAAGGAATGCGTGGATCGGGCGCTACGGCACACAGGGGGCAACAAGCTAATCACGGCAAAATTACTCGGCATTTCGCGAAAGACGTTGTGGGAAAAGATTCGAAAATATGGGCTATGAGATCGAGCTTGGTGTGCTCAGAAGCCGCACAGCCTGGAGGAAAACGGCTTCCGAGAACGGCTTGTTGAGCACCATGCTCACGCCGAGTTGTGTTGCTTCATCGTTCAAATCCCGGCTGCCGTATGCGGTCATGAGCAAGACAGGCGTCCGCCAGCCGGTTAGCCGCAATTGTTGCAAAAGTTCAACGCCGCTCCTTCCGGGCATGCACACATCGCAAACAATCATGGTCGAATCGTCGTGTCGAAGAAACCTCCAGTCCGATGCGAGAATATCCCCGAGCGCTTCGCCATTGCGCGCTTCGCACACCTGATAACCTTCTAAACGCAGAGACTCGGCGAGCGTTGTACGCAAATCGTCGTCGTCTTCCGCCAGAAATATCTTGATGGAACTGCCCCAATCGTATTGCGTATCGTCATCCCATCTTGTCGGGATGCTTCCGTATT
>JAYUPZ010000111.1:0-10019 GCA_043759805.1 Myxococcales bacterium
CTGACAAAGACCCGTTGCTGATTGCCCTCGCATTCACAAGTGCCGTGTACCTGGTTTTTTTGCTTTTAGCTCGCATCAACATTGGCGTCCGACATGCGCTACCGATTGTGCCGTGTGTAGCGCTTGCGGCGGGGCGATTCGCGCTCGCCATTTGGGAGCAGTGGCAAGCGCGCTGGTCTCGTGTCGCGTTGGGCGCCGTGGTGGTTGGTACCCTCGCTATCCCGGTACTCAATTTCCCCGACTTTCTCGGCTATTTCAACCTGTTGGTGGGCCGACCACTGGGTCACCGGATCAGCATGATTGGTGAGGATTGGGGGCAAAATACGGTGGATCTCGCACGCGACTGGCGCGGGAAAACATCAACCTTGTACTACGGTTCATATCCGATGGGAGGCCTTGACGAGATGCGCCTCTGGGGTGTCGAGCCAAAACCCCCTGACTTGCAAGACCGAGCCTGTGGGCCCTGCCTTTGTCGCAGTCCATGCCTCGGACTGGTTGCGCCAGCCGCACTGCTACCCCTGGCGGCCGCGGGCGCAGCCGGTGCGCACGTATCGGCACCATATCTTGTTGTTCGAGATAAAGACTGCGCTCTAGGGCGTTCGCGGTTTGCACAAGGCAAGCAGCCAGGGAAAGGCGCTGTCGATTTGTAGGACCTCGAAATGGGCCTCCAATAGCTTGTTCAAACTGCGCCGGTTCCAGTGGTTGTGGTGGTCGATGTCGTTGCCGAATCGCATCACGTTCTTGCCGCGCGCGAGGTTGCTCAGTCGAAACCATGGTTCATTCGGTACCGTCACGATGACGTGTTTCGGGTGCAGGGCCGCAATTTCATGCAGCGCCCGATCCGGCTGACCCAGATGTTCCAGCACTTCGGCGCAGATCACCAGATCGATGTCGGTATGGGATTTTAACAAACCGAGATCCTGGGCATCGGCCTGATGGGTTTCTATACGCGGAAAGGTTTTTCGCAATTGCTCAAGATCAGGCCCTTCAAGATCCACACCGAGAAAGGTCGTTTCCAGAAAACGTTCCGACAGATAGCCCGATAAAAATCCCTGTCCAATTCCTATTTCACACACCTTTTTGGCCGGCAACGCTGCCACGAACAAGGCATGAAAATGCGAGACAAAACGCCGGATCAGCGCGCGCTGGATGCGGCTATTGTTCTGGTACTTTTGCGATGTGAATCTCTGGAAATACGCGTCCGGGATCATGCTTCGGTCTTCGGCAAGGGTTGTCTTGTGGCGAGAAAATGAATCGCTGCCGGGATGGCGAAACAAAGGGCAAAGCCCAGGGTCAAAAGACCACTTGCGATGCCGGTCACGATGGCGTCCTGGGAGCTCACGCCGACCCACATGAAGCCCAGGGTCCAGCCGGTTTCGTGCGTACCAAAGCTGCCGACGGTCATGAGTGGGACGCCACCGAAGATCATCGCGCTTGAAACACCCACCACCATTTGCGGCAGCGATAACTCGACACCATACGCCCGGATCAACGTCGACAGGGACAGCACCTGACACGCACTCACGCCCGCCGTTGCTATCCAAAATATCACCTTTCGACGTCGATCCAGTGCCGCGTTGAAGGCGACCGCCTTGTAGATATTGTCTGCCACGCGATCGAGCAACGGGCGTTGTTTGGGAAGGAGCCGCTGGACCACCCGCGTGGCCAGGCGAACGGCCACGAGAATCCATCTGTGGAAGGTGCCGACGGCCACGACCAGCAACAACAAGACGAGCGCGCCCCATCCGATTCGATCCACGGTCACGGTTCCGAACGCAAGCGGGATCGAGATGATTCCGGTCGCGAGAATCACGGTGAGATCAACGAGCCTGACGAGGGCTATCGACACGAGCGTGTGTTCGGGGGCTTCCTGGCTTGAGGCTCGAAAGAAAACGGGCAGGCTGATCTCGCCAAGCCGCATCGGCATGACACGCACGATGAAGGTATGAATGGCCGTGCCGGTCAGTGCCGTCAGGAAGGGAACCTGCCGGCCGAGGAGCGAAAATCGGACCGAGCGAAACACCAAAAGCGCAAAGGCGAAAAAGGCAGCCCGGATGACCAGCCCGACGTCGCCTCGCAAAAAAGCAGTTTGCCAAGTCTGGGTGTCGAGCTGGCGCAGCATCAGCGCAAGAATGCCGCCGGAGATGAGGGTCGCGATGGCGCTGAGCCAAAGGAATCTGCGGGACATCGTTTCGGCAGGGTATCACCCGCGGCAGCATCAGGCGCTCGGAAAATCATGGTAAGAACGCCGGAGTAGTCCCCGATGGATGTCGTCGAGTCCCCGCCACCACCCAAGAGCCGCAAGCTTCCCGTCCGGCACCTCGCGATTCTGATCATTTTGATCGGCGCCGCCGTGTTGTTCCTCGCGACCGGACACTTTCACTATCCCATCCAAAAGTGGCTCTTTCCGCGCTACGCCGGTTACGGGTTGTCGGCGGTCTTGATGGTGGCGTCGTTCCTGTCGCTCGGTCACGCGATCGTGCGACGCTTGTGTACGCTCCGTTTGTCGGAACATCTTTGTGTGGCGTTCATCGTCGGCATGTACGGCTTCGAGTGCCTGATGGTGATGGCGAACTTTCTCCATCAGATCCACTGGGGAACCTACTTCGCGGTGCCCGCGGTATGCCTCGCCATCGGGGGCCGTTCGCTTTACCGATATTTGCGGCCCGCACTCACACATCTTCATTTCGCGCGCAAACGTCGTACCCCGATGAACGCGGGTGCCACGCTTGCGATGGTGTTTGGGATCGTCGGATTCCTGATGCTGTATTTCCTCATCATCAACCCGGAGAACACGCAGTTCGATGCGCGCTGGAAGCATTTGCGCCTTGCCGAGGAATTCATGATCCACGGCGGCTTCCGTCGCTTCCCTGA
Organism: Myxococcales bacterium; assembly: GCA_043759805.1. Classification (GTDB taxonomy): domain Bacteria; phylum Myxococcota_A; class Polyangia; order Fen-1088; family Fen-1088; genus JAWXBF01. The sequence goes on from JAYUPZ010000111.1 coordinate 2,875, forward strand.
GGGATGGACCTTTGCGACCCGACCGCACGTCACGAGTTTTCTTTATCTGTGGACCTTCCTGCCTCCCGGTTACATTCCGTTTGACAGGGTTGTGAATGCTGCACATGCCGAGTTTGCGATCTTTGTCTGGACTACAATCGTCGGCATTCCGACGCTGATGCGTCGACTTGTGCCCGGCGCGGATCCCCGCTTCATCTGGGCCGCGCGCTTTCTGTTTCCGGGTGTTTTCCTCTACGATTCAACCCTTGCCATTGGTGCCGATCACATTGGCGCGGCTTTTTGTATTCCACTTTTCATCATGACGATTGCGGTCACGCATTCGTTTGCGATCAAGCCCGCGATTTTGATGGGCATCGTCATAGCCGGTGGCGGCATTGTGAAGGACACGATCGGCTTCATGCTGATTCCACCCGCGGTGTTGACGCTGGTTATTCTGGGCCTTCGCGAGATCGTCCGATCGCCCGTTCGCGCCCAGGCATTTGTGCGGGTGCTCGTGGCTGCGGCCTGTGTGCTGGGTGGGGCATTTGTGTTTTCGGCCCCGCACTGGCTGAAAAACTGGATCGTATACGGCAACCCGGTCTACCCGGTGATGAGCAATGTCTTTCATTCGCGGCCCTGGACCCCGGATGCGAGCTACATCATCAAGTACGGCTACGCGGGCGGCTTCTGGGCACCCGAGCGCAATCTGCAAGGGCTTATCTATACGGTACGCGCGCTGTTTGACTGGTCACTGATTCCGAACGACTGGAAATCGTTTCATGGCCGCGTTCCCGTCATCGGATCGCTTTTTACCTTGCTGCTGGCCACGTTGCCCTTCATTCGGGCCCCGCGTCGCCTGTGGATGTTGGTTGGTTGGTGTCACCTTTCGATCTTCCTTTGGTATTCCGTTCATCATCAGGATCGCTACCTGCAAGGCATCATGCCCTGGATGACCGCGTGCCTCATCGCGATGTCAATTTTGATCTGGCGAATGCAGGCGCGTGTGCTGCGGTTTGCCCTCGTCTTCCTGTTCGTGTGCCAGGTGGTCTGGGGCGGCGATGTGTACTTTTTTCAAACTCACGCGATGGTCAAGAGTCCGCTTAAAAAGACGATTGACATGCTGTCGGCGGGCTTTGAAAAAAAGTACGAGGAGCGCTTCACGATTGGGCAGGACAAGTACGAGGAGATAGGAAAGAGACTACCGAAAAATGCCGTGGTCTTGATGCACGAGGTGCAAAACTATTTCGGCTTGCCGCGCGCGGTGATTGCGGACTACACCCAGTGGCAATACGGCATCAGTTACGGCTTACTGGAATCACCGAGGCAGGTTCATGATGCCCTTGCCGCACTCGGGGCCACGCACCTGGTCTGGAACGAACGCTCGCGCGCGTTTGATTCGATAGCGGGCGACCTGATGTTTTATTCCTATGCGCTGCGTTTCGGCGTCAATCGGCAAGACGTTCGCGGAATGAATCTGGCCGAGTTGCCGAAGATTCCGCCCGACGAAGCGGTCGAAACCTTTGCAGACAAAGTCATGGTTCTTGGCTGCGGCAAGCCTTTTGCCGATGGCCTGTATCGCATTCGGGATCTGGCACAGCCGAATTGGGGTTTCAAACAAAAGGACATTGTACCGCCGCGGCAGGCGGTGGATTCCAAGGCGGCAGCGGTCGAACTCACGATCGCGATGGCCGACTACGTCATCATCGATCCAAAGTGCGAAACCGAATTCGACGGCCGATGGGCCGACAATTTTGAGAAAATGTTCGCCCGGGACAGTGCGAACAAGAACGCGAAGTTCGTTGGCTACCGCCGTGTTCCCTCAAAACCCTAGCGTACGGCGATTGTCTCGGGGAAGGGAATGAAGTAGCGCTGTCCAGCGAGCCAGGTTCCCTGTGCGTGTCTTCGCAGATGATGCGCAAGCAGCGTCAGAGGGACGGAAAGACCATGCGTACCCGAACGGAAAGATTCGATTTTCTCCATGATTTCGTGTCTGTCGTCGGCGGGCAGATCGCGAAAGTAGCCCAGGATGTGTTGCAATACGTTTGCATGCTTTCCGGGCGTTGCTCGAAACGCAAGGGTTTGCGACATGACGAGGCGATACTCATCCACGACCTCGGGCAGCGGACGCGTTGCCACCGAGGCGCAAATCCGTCCCAACGTTCCGTATCCCTTGGGGTTGTGCGCCAAATATAAAAATTTATGTTCGCCGTGAAATTTCATCATTGCATTTCGGGTTGGGTTCGCCATCACCTCGGTGCGAAAACGTCGGTGTGTGTACACGCGCGCAAGAAAGCATTCTCGCAGCGACGGATCGGCCAGCCATCCATCCTCGCACAGTGGCAGCCACGGCATCGCCCGATGCAGCGCCTCGGCGAACACACCCTGTCCCTCGCGGGTGGGCATGGCGTTCTGTCCTTCGGCGTAGATCTTGACCCGCGCGACGCCACAGCTCGGAGAGTCCTTCTTCAAAAGAAAGCCATCGAGCGGAAGTTCGGCAAGCCGTGCTACGCGTGCCTCCGCCCATCCCTCGAGTCGCTCGGTGTGGTCTATCCCCGAACGGCTACCCACCACCCGAATGCGATCCTGGGCCACCAGTCGAACGGTTTCTCGGGGCACACCCATGCCAGCTTCGACCTCGGGACAAACCTTGACGACGCGCAATTCTCCGGCCATTTTTTGCATGAAGAATCGGTTTTGTGCGTGGCCTCCATTGAACCGCACCTCTGCTCCCGCGATACAGGCACTCGTCCCTATGAGCGGACGCGGATCGCCGTCCGTCGTCGTCGAGGTTTCTTCAGCGTCCATGTGCATTGGATGCCGCTCAGCCCAACGGTGGACCGGGGTCGGCTACACTTGCATCCAATGTCCATGAACGAAAAAACGCAGATTGACGTGGAGGCGGCCGCATTTCGCCGCCTCGTGCAGCATTTTCGCGAGCGCACCGATGTGCAGAACATCGACGTGATGAACCTTGCTGGCTTTTGTCGCAACTGCCTCGCCAAGTGGTATCGCGCCGCTGCCAACGAAAGGGGAATCGAGATGAGCGATCCCGAGGCACGGGAGGTCATCTACGGGATGCCCCACGAGGAATGGAAAGCGAAGCATCAGAAACCCTGAGGTCGGCTCATGCCACAACTTTTGATAACCGGTGCGAGCGGCAATGTCGGGCGCGAAGTTGTGCGCGAAGGTTTCGCTGCCGGGCTGTCCGTGCGTGTCGCCGGCTCCGACCCCGCCGCTCTGGCACTGCAATTTCCGAAGGTGCAAGCCGAGCGGTTCGACTTTTTCGATCGGGGCACATGGGGCAAGGCTCTTGCGGGTTGCGAAGGTCTCTTTCTGATGAGGCCACCGGCTGTTTCTGATGTGCTGGCAACACTGTGTCCGCTTGTCGATGCGGCCTATCAGGCTGGCGTGAAACATATCGTGTTTTTGTCGGTGGCCGGCGCCGACAAGATGGACTGGGTTCCGCACCGGAAGGTGGAAAAACACCTTGAACAATCCGGAAACCGCTGGACCTGTTTGCGCCCAGGTTTTTTCGCACAGAATCTTCAAGACGCCTATCGAAGCGACATTGTGATTGATGATCGCATCTACGTGCCTGCGGGGCAGGGGCGGATCGCATTTGTGGATGCGAGCGATATCGCAGCGGTGGCGGTTCGTATCTTTGCGAATCCGGCCCCGTACGTTGGGCTTTTTTTGACCCTGACCGGAGGGGCGTCGATGGCCTTCGATGAGGTCGCAGGAATTCTGTCGCAGTCAGTGGGCCGGTCGATAACGTACCACGAGGCTTCCATCCTGGGATACGTTTGGCATCTCTGGCGTCGTCGCAAAAACCCCTTGATGCAAGCTATCATTCAGACCTTCCTGCACGTGGGTTTGCGAAAGGGTGATGCCGAGCGCATCGATCCGACCGTTGAACAAATTTTGGGTCGAAAACCGCGGACGATGGCGGAATACACGCGGGACAACCGCGATCTTTGGGTGCGGCAGTGACGGACACGGAAGATGCCGACGGGTGCGACATGTCGGACCCCACGATCTTGCAGCGTTCGCTTGTTGTCATGATACGATTGCAGCGACGATGTCCACACCGAACACGCTGAAGATTGGGCTTTCCATTGCACTCCTGTTCGTGGCCTGCGGTGGCCCTTCCAGTCGCAACCGGGGTGGCTCCGGTGGATCAGGCGATACCGACAATGGCGCCGGTGGAACGGGCGGGGCTCGCACCGGTGCCACGGGTGGATCGAAGGCAGGTGGAACCGGAGGCAAGGCAAACACCGGAGGCACCACAAATACTGGAGGCGCCGCAAATACCGGAGGCGCCGCAAATACCGGAGGCAAGGTGGCAACGGGAGGAACGCCTGCAACAGGAGGCGTTGCGGCAACAGGAGGCGTGTCAGCAACCGGAGGCAAGGCGGCAACGGGAGGAACGCCTGCGACAGGAGGCGTTGCGGCAACAGGAGGAATGACAGCAACCGGCGGCAAAGCGAATACGGGAGGAACGCCTGCCACAGGAGGCGTTGCGGCAACGGGTGGAACACCTGCAACAGGAGGCACCCCCAATACCGGTGGCGGTCTCGGCGGGCCCGTTGCGCGATGGACCTTCGAGGAAGGTTCGGGACTTACAGCAATCGACGCGACAGGCAATGGCAACACATTGACGCTCGCCTGTGTTGCTCCGTGCGTCGACGGCGTCGGAGGCAACGGACATCCGGACTGGCCAACGGGTCACACGGGAACGGGCGTTTCCTTTTACTATTACCAGATAGGACGGGTCTCGCCTTCCGCATCGATATCCGGCATGGCGAGCGCGTTCACGATCTCGTCCTGGGTAAAACGCGTGCTTGCGCATACGGGCGGAGACCGGAGTTTGTGGGGCCGTCAATCAACGGTGGACGGGACCGAGCAACTCGGTGCGATGACGGTGAATGCGGGCATTATTGAGGCCATGGGTGGCGGAATTCGTATTACTGCCGGAACCAGTGCGCCCGATGCAAACGTTTGGTTTCACCTGGCAGAAACCTGGGATGGCACAACCCTCCGACTGTATAAAGACGGCAGCATGGTTGCCTCGGGCCCAATGAGCAGCACAGCAATGTCCAGCACCCTTGGGGGCTTCGTTCTCGGCACGCGACAGGAAGGTGCCAACTTTGCGGGTTACGCTGACGCTGTCTTTGACGACGTGACCTTGTGGAGTCGGGCTTTGAGCGCGCAGGAAATCACAACGCTCTCGCAGTAGACAGCATTGATGCACTGCCCGTACACAAGGTGCAATTATGCCCGGCGCAGGACGCATCCTCGTACGCGCATTAGGATCTTCCCCATGGCTCGCATCCGCTTGCATTCGTTCGTTCTATCGACGGCGACTCTTTGCCTCGTCAGCGGGCTTTCTTCCGCCCACGCCGACGACGGTTTTCGCTGTAACGGTCGGGTTATCTCGACGGGTGAGTGGCTCACGCGCGTTATCGACAAGTGCGGGGAACCCGCCGCTGAAATGCATCGTACCGAGTATCGGACGATTCGCGTCCGGGTCGGCAACGTCATCGAAGAGCGAACGGTCGAGGTGCTCATCGATGAGCTTGAATACAATCTTGGGTCCAATCGATTTCTCCGCTATTTGTATTTCGAGAACGGCCGTTTGTTGAGCACCGCCACCGGCGACAAGGGCAGCGGCTAGCCCGTGCTAGGGTCAGTCCGGTGTCGAATAGCGCGCCCCCCTTCGACGACTCGACCTCAGCGCTTTTTGCGCTGCGAGACTACCGATTGTTCTGGGTGTCGCGTGCGGCTGGCGCGCTCGGCGGTCTGATTCAAAGCGTGGCGCTCGGCTGGCAGGTATACGCCGTCGCGCGCGAAACCATGGACGTTGCCCGTTCCAGCTTCATGCTGGGGATGGTCGGCCTCGTGTCGTTTCTACCTGTGTTGCTTTTGACACTGCCGGCAGGCGAGGCCGTCGATCGATACGATCGCCGTCGCGTGCTCATTTGGTGTCTTCTTGGGCAGATTACCGTCGTCACGGCGTTGACCGCACTCAGTTTCTTCCAGGTGCGCAACATGTCCGTGCTCTTGTTGGTAGCGGCTCTTTATGGCTGCGCGCGGGTCTTTTTTGCTCCGGCCTCTTCGGCGCTCGGTCCCATGTTGGTTCCGCGAGCGCTGCTTCCGCGCGCCATCGCATGGAACTCGCTTGCGTGGCAGATCTCCGCCGTCGTGGGTCCTGCCATCGGGGGGATCCTTGTTGCGACTTCGCCCACGTTGGCGTTTGGCGTTTCCGTGCTCTTGTATTCGGTTTCGGTGATTGTGTTGGCGCGCGTTCGAGCCAACGCGCAACCTGTCGCAAAACCCGGATCGCGCTGGTCCCTCATGAAAGAAGGTCTGCACTACGTTTGGACCAACAAGATTGTGTTTGGCGCGATTTCCCTCGATCTTTGTGCGGTGCTGCTCGGCGGAGCGACGGCTCTTTTGCCCGCTTTTGCACGCGATGTCTTGCACGTGGGTGCATCCGGCTTTGGAGTCCTCCGCGCTGCACCGGCTGCGGGTGCAACGGTGGTGGCACTCTTTTTGGCCGCGAACCCAATCCGACGCCGCGCCGGGGTGATCATGTTTTCAGGCGTGGCGACCTTTGCGCTCGCAACGATTGGTTTTGGTTTTTCGCGCAATTTGGCGCTGTCGGCGTTGATGCTCGGCATCCTCGGGGGCGCGGATATGATCTCGGTCTTTGTTCGGCAGACACTGGTTCAGCTCGTGACGCCCGATGGTATGCGTGGTCGTGTGGGCGCCGTTTCGACACTGTTTATCGGTGCTTCCAACGAACTTGGCGAGTTTGAAAGCGGAATCGTGGCACGGTTTGTTGGCCCGGCACGGGCGGCGATTCTGGGCGGGGTGGGCGCCCTGCTTGTCACCCTCGCGTGGATCCGACTTTTTCCGACGCTCTGGCGATCGAACAGTTTGGAATAAACCTGTGGCTCAGGTCTTTTCGACCGCGAGCAGGGTTTGCCGGGTACCGCGACCGACCCGTCGATAGGCGGCCTTGCATGCAGTACACGAAATTTTGGTGGTGTCGGTCTTCGGCAAGGTCACGCCACACCCGCACACCCAGGCGATGCGGCGGGCAGGGACCCCGGCCATCAAGGCAAAGGGTGGCACATCGTGGGTGACGACCGCGCCTGCTGCAA
>JAYUPZ010000112.1:0-10002 GCA_043759805.1 Myxococcales bacterium
GTCGCGTGTTGGGCGTAAATCTTCTCCGTTGTGAGCGGCACAACGGAAGCACCATCGGAATCAGAGCTCTGCTCGTCAACAGCATGATTAACCTGCACAGAATCGTCTGCGGGAGCGGTTCCTCGATTCACACTGGCCAACAGGCGTTGCATTGGTTACGCGAGATTGGTGGCGGAAAAGGCCCGCAACTTACAGAATAAATTATCCATTGGACGACCACCCCAGCGAAACGCCGAGCGTCAGACCGAGAAGCCAAACGGGCAGCGACCGGCCGCCTTGGGGATTTGACGCCAGCAGTTCGTGCGACGATAGCCATCTGACAACGCTGAAGTCTATCCACGGCAACAACGCGCTGTGTCGCATCGATACTCGCAGGCCCCCTTCTATACCCAAGTCGTAAGTACTGGCCGCGTAATTCATCGCGAACCCCATGCCCTTGGCTGACAGCCAGGCCACCGAGATGCCTCCCCTACCCTCAAGTATCAAGGACGACGTTCCCATTCGGCGCGAGCGCGTTACCCCGGCGGTTCCACGCGTCCGTCGCCATTGCCCGGACCCCAACGACAGCGACGTGGTACGGTTTTCCTCAACATTTCCGGACAGCCACAACCCGAGCGGCCAAGAGCGCGGCCTTTTGATAGCGATGACACCCATGCCGAGCGCAAACCCATCTGAAGCGAACTCGGTAGCGGTTGGCGCCTGAAAAATCGACGCACCGACCCCAACTTCGGAATCGGCGATCACCGGATCTCGAGACCGACTTGCGGCGCTCTTTCTCACCAATTGACTTTGACCATCGACGCTAGGCGGAGAAGAGGGAGGCTTTGCGACGATTTCCTGGGGGCGAATCGCCGCGGGGGTGTCCGCAACCGATATCTCAGGCACCGTGCGTTCCTGTGCAACCAGTGTAGGGGTGTACTCGGGATGAAGATCGCTCTCCCAGATTGCAACCGCCAAAGCAACGGCCCGAGCCAGTTCGTCGCACTGGAATGGGGGCGAAAACGTTCGGCTGCCCAAATCAGTACCGTCCGGACCCTTCAACTCCAACCCGACCTCCCCGTTCAGCCCGTCGGTTAAAATTACTCGATCGCCCACAACACCCGGCGACGAATCCAACCCAAGTCGGAGGAACTCGGCTCTGACCATCGCCTCGCCGGGGCACGCCGATTCGGTGTGAATCTCGACGTTGGTTGCCATCAGCGCTGCAAATATCACCCCTGTGAGCATTTCGGCGGATGTCGTCGTCCGCCGTGACCTTCCCCCATCGGGGGGTCTGAGTCAACGCTTGGCGACCCTCCCTTCTCACGCTGTCGCCTCCCTGAAAGTGAGAACGACCCTATTTAAACTTTCTTGCCGATCGCTTGTAAGGAACGTCCTGGCGCTGCCACACAGCACAAGAGGACAGAAACAGTTATGGGCGATGCAAACGACATTCTAAAGGCAAGTTCACCGACCGACAGTGGTGAAGCAGCGAGTATCAGACGGAAGAACGTGACACCCGTTCCCATCTGGGTGTTGCGACTTGATCTCCTCGCTGACGGGGTCAAGAGGCTCCTCGGCGAACTCGACCGTATTCAGCAGGACGTTGTGGAGGCAGAGTCGCAATTTGACCTGGAACTGACGGCAGCAGCGCTTGATGCGGTTGCAAAACGCCTTCAAATCATTGTCGACAGAGAACACAATCGTGATGAGAGGGGGAGCATGATGTGATGTACCCGAACAAAGAATTCGTCAGAGGCTCTCCTGTTCGGGCCATTGGATACGATCCCGATGCTAAAGCGGCGTACGTGGAGTACGCCAATGGTGCAAAATACATTTACCGTGGTGTCCCCGCGTCGGAGTTTGCAATGCTCAGAGCGGCTCCGTCAGTCGATTCGTATTTGACCGAGCGAATCAAGAATACGTACGTCGCCTGCCGCATCGGGTGAAGAACTACGTCCAGCATCGCAATCGTAGTACGGACCCTGAGGCGGCAGCGCGGGTCAACTCCACTCGGCTACAGGGCCGGTTTGACGATCATGTTCGAGTCGAGCTCCACCTTGGCGATCCTTGCCAACACGCGCCCATTGAGCGTGGCACGGGTGCTCATGGTGATGGACTGATCTGCCATCACGGTTCCGTGGAAGACCGAGTCGGACCCGAAGACTGCCGAAGTACCAACCTGCCAAAAGATATTGCTCGCCCTGGCGTTGCCGATCAGGATGACCTTGCGATCGGAGGTGGTAATAAGCGTGGTTGCCATCTGGAAGATGAAGACCGCGTTTGCGTCCCCCTGCGCGTCCAACGTGAGATCGCCAGAAGTAATTTCGAGCGACGACGTGGATTTGTAGAGGCCTGGAGCGAGCCTTTGTCCGCCCAGGTTACCGGCAACGCTTACCGGGCAAAGTTTCCGCCCTGCAGCGTCGTTATAGGCGATCGTCAAGCTGGCGATTGCATCAGCCGCCGCCGTGTTGCCTGCGTGAATGGTTCCGACGACAGCGCCGGGTCCGAATCCGGTGACCGACGTTCCAGGGCTCACACCGAGATCCCCTATTACCGAGGTTGGACCGGTGTTGGTCACCGTTGCGCCCGCCAACACAGCGAAGCCGGCAGCGTTACCCAGCGGAACCAGATCCTGCCTGCATGCTGAAGACGCGTCCGTATTCATGGCGTCCAGCACCAGAGCATCGGGGAAGAAAGCGTCCACGATCATGGCGTCCTGGCGCAAACCACCCGCGTCTTTCGCACCGCCATTGTCGATGGACGTGCTGCTGTCCTTCGCAATGGCTTCCGGCGCATCCCTGCGAACACCAGCGTCCGATTCCGAGCCGGAGTTACCGGCCATGTTTGCGTCGATGACGCCGGTTTCGTTGGGGAATTCAACCAGTTGCTGCCCACATGCCGGCACAACCGCCACCAGCAAACACAACACGGAAATGTTTAAGATCTTCATGGTTATTTGCTTCCTTCGTTAAGAATAATAAAGCTGACGACGAACTCGACGCGCCGGTTTTTCTCGCGACCTACGGCGGTGGCGTTGGTATCTATCGGAACCGTCGAGGCAAAGCCTTTCGAGACGAGGCGATCTTTGGGTACGCCGTGCTTCACAAGATAGTCGAGCACCGCCGCAGCCCGTTGCTCGGACAATGTTTGGTTGTGCTCATCGCCGCCCTCCGACGAGGTATGTCCCTCCACCTGCACGCGAAAGTTCGTGTTCTCTTTCAGCGCTTGCACGACTTCATCGAGCACCGGGTACGAGACCTCCTGCAGCTCGGCCTTATTCCGTGCGAAGTAGAGCTTCTCTTTGAGTTCTAGCTTGTCCGGTTTGACGGTGATCTTTTTGTAAGCGGGGCAGCCCCAGTTATCAATCGTGCCTGCAACTTCAGGGCAGCGGTCGACGCTGTCGGGGACCTTGTCGCTGTCCCGATCGGGGCAGGACGCAACCTCCGACACAACCTCCTTGATAACTTCCTTGATAACCTCCTTGATAACGATGCGCTCTTCTGGGACCATACGTACCACGGGGGGCACGGGCTCCCGCCTCACCGCGGCGCCCATTTCAAGACTGAGGCCCACGCTCAGGACCTTCGCGTCGTGGCTGTCAAAGCCACTGCGTTGGGCTTGCAAAATGTGCATGTAACGCACGAAAGGTCCAAGCCAAAACGAGCGAGCATCGTCGATCGGCACGGCAAAACCGGTGCCGACGGCAAACCCAGCGCGACTGAGATCGCCGGTGCGGACGTAGAGCACATCGGCGTCTATCCAGGGCGAAATGCCGAACAATCCATCATCGGCCGAAGCATGGTGGGGCCGTTTCACACGCACGCCGCCGCCGAAAGCCCAGGCGGTGCCGAAATCGCCTTGTGTTGATTCGGAGGGCAGCGCGAGGAATGTCGCGCTCGGCCCAAAATCGAAGTACGGATTCACTGCCCAAAGCCCCTTGAGGGTTTGTCCTCCTCCAACCTCGAATCGCTCGGACTGGGGATCGGTGAGGGGAAAGACCACGCCGGATTCAATTTTCAAACTGAAATCGCCCTCCTCGGCCGGCAGGAGGGCGGGATTTTCCGCGTGGGCAAAGGATGCAAAAGTAAACAAAGGGAGGCTAAACGCAGCGCAAACGGCGAGAGGCGCCACCTGCGTGCTTCGTGAATTTAGGATCATGCACATGGATAACCCGGGTGGCGTCGTTTCTACTATTAGGAAGTTTCGGAACAACACCTCGGATTAACCGATAGGTTGATCGGGACGCGACGTCACCATCTCGTAACACGGATTGAGCACAAGGATCCTTTCGCGGAACGAAGACATGGTCTTCGCTGAATCGACGCTGTCCATGCTAGGTTGCAGCGATGTCTATTGAAACGGTTCTGTTGTGGGCAGTAATTGGATTGCTTGCGGGTTGGCTTGCGTCTGCGGTCGTTGGCGGCGGCTTCGGTGTCGTGGGTGACATCGTCGTCGGGGTTGTGGGTGCGTTCCTCGGCGGATTTTTGTTCCGACAGCTGGGCGTCCAGGTGCCCATTGGGGGAATCGCAGGCACGATCTTCGTCGCCTTCATCGGCGCGGTGGTCCTGCTTCTCATCTTGCGGTTGTTTGGTCGTTCGAAGACCAAATCCGATTCGTAGCGTGGCAGTGCTCGTGTAGTGAGACGGATTGAATTTTCAGTTCTTCGGACCGTCCGTCCCCGACGGAGGGCCTTCTGTGATCGTGCCGGCCGATGCCGATGGTCCGGGGATCCCGGTGCCCGCGCCCAATCGCAGTGCCGCCCGTAGCCACGTTGGCTAGCCATCTGCCAACTTTGGTGTGATACGATATAACTTGCCAAGCGCAACGACGCTCAGCCTCCCTTTTCTGCTCACCGGTTCATCGCCCTGGCAGTTCCCGTTGTGCGTTTTGCGCAATTCTTGCGCCCTGTGGTCAGTCTGAACACCTTAAGCGGAATACTTCGCCTGCTACCAGCGCGGCGGTGATAACGTGAATTGTGTTGGTGTGAGGCGTTGAGGAGGGTGAATAGTGGAAAAAGACACGGGCGATGGATTGGTACAGGGTGGCGCGGGCGGAAACCAGACGTTGGATACCCGGTACCGCATGTTGTTCGACAACAGCTCCGATGGCATCTTGCTGACGGACCGCGAAACAGGACGGTTGCAATACACCAATCCTGCCGCGTCTCGCATGCTTGGCTATTTCCAGAGCGAACTTTTCGGCATTGACGTCGCTGACATTTTTCCGCGCGAATCAAGGCAACAGGCGGTTGCAGAATTTGAAGCCCTGGCGGGTGGCGAAGGGACACTGGTAGCGGATGTGGCGTGTCTCAAGAAAGACAGGTCCGTCGTCTTTGCAGACGTGACGGTAACCTCGATGGTCATTGATGGTCGGCCGATACTCGCAGGCTCCTTGCGTGAAGTGTCGGATCGCACGCGCGCCCAGCACGCCCTGGAAGCAAGCGAAATACAGTATCGGCGCCTGTTTGAATCTGCCAAGGACGGCATCCTCATTCTCGACGGGGACACGGGGAAAATCGTTGATGCGAACCCCTTCCTGTGCGGGTTGATAGGTTATTCACACGATGAGCTCCTCACACATCATCTTTGGGAGCTCGGTTTGTTCAAGGATATTGCCGCCTCCAAAGAATCATTCGCCGACCTGCAGTCCAAAGGGTACGTGCGCCATGAACATCTTCCGCTTGAAACGAATATGGGGAAGAGGATTGACGTTGAATTTGTCAGCAACGTTTATCGAGTGAACGGGCGGAATGTGATCCAGTGCAACATCCGTGACATCACCGAACGCAAGCGCGACGAGGGTACATTACAGATGCTAAACCGCGCGGTTCAAGCGGGGTCGCAAGGGATTCTCATTACGAATGCTCTCCTGAAAGACAATCCGATCGTTTATACAAGCCCTGGGTTCGAACGGTTGTCGGGTTATGCCTCCGCCGATGTCGTTGGAAAGAACTGCAGATTTATGCAAGGCGTGGACACCGATCCAGCGTCAAGGGAGCAGTTGCGACAGGCCATCTCAGAGAAACGCTCGTGCTCCATCGAGTTGCTCAATTACCGCAAGGATGGCACGGCGTTTTGGAACCACCTGGCCATTTCGCCAGTTATCGATGCCGATGGTCAGGTGACGAACTTTGTGGGTGTGCAGACCGACGTGACCGGACGGCGAGGGCTCGAAGCACAGTTCCTTCAAGCGCAGAAGCTGGAAGCCGTGGGTCGGCTGGCTGGAGGGGTGGCCCACGACTTCAACAACGTTTTGTCGGTAATCTTGAGCTATTCGGATCTGATCCTGGGCGACGATCGTTGTGGCAAGAATCCATTTCGCTCGGATATTGAAGAGATCAGGAAAGCGGGACTTCGCGCCTCGGATCTCACGCGGCAACTACTGGCCTTCAGCCGCCAACAGGTGCTGCAAGCCAAAGTTTTGAATCTGCATGGCAGCGTTGCGGGTATGGAGAAGATGCTGCGCAATTTGCTTGGAGCCAACATTGCGTTGAGCATTTTGCCGGCGAACGCACTTTGGAACGTCAAGGCCGACCCGGGTCAGATCGAGCAAATCATCATGAATCTTGCCGTCAACGCCCGCGACGCCATGCCCTTGGGCGGCGAATTGACCATTGAAACCCAAAACGTGGAGCTCGACAGCGACTATGCCCGGGCTCACCATGACGTCGTTCCAGGATCCTACGTCATGGTGGCTGTGTCAGATACCGGCGCGGGCATGGACCCAGCGACGCGGGCGCGAATTTTCGAACCGTTTTTCACCACAAAAGAGCTGGGAAAGGGCACAGGTCTTGGACTCGCGACGGTGTTCGGAATCGTCAATCAAAGCAAAGGACACATCTGGGTCTACAGCGAGCCAGGCAAGGGTACGACGTTTAGGGTTTACTTCCCCAAGGTAATGGGCGTGGCAGAGTCGTCTTCCGACCAACTGTCGGAACCGGAATTTACCCACGCGGGCGAGACGATTCTTCTTGTTGAAGACGAGGACCAAGTGCGCTTGCTTGCCCAAACCGTCCTTCGTCGGTCCGGCTACGTTGTCTTGTCCGCGCCGAATGGGGGAGAAGCATTGCTCATCTCCGAGAGGCATGGCGCGAAGATCGATCTGCTTTTGACCGACGTGGTGTTGCCCTGGATGAGCGGTCGGCAACTTGCCGACCGCCTTGGGCCGTTGCGCCCTCAGATGAAAGTGCTGTTCATGTCCGGATATACCGACGATGCTGTTTTGCAGCACGGTGTTCTCGATTCCGGCGTTGCTTACTTGCAGAAGCCGCTGACACCCAACTCATTGACGAGGAAAGTGCGAGAAGTTCTTCACGGCAGTAGGCGAGAAGTGTGCCTCGTTTAACGCAGCCGGGACCCTTCGATTCACGCTCGAAGTTGTCCTTTCGGTCCGTCCGGGCCTACAAACCCACCTTAATATCGAAATGCATCACGTCTTCTCGCGTTCCCAACTTGGTGTAGAGCGCTATGGCTGACTCGTCACCATAATCCGCTTGGACGTAAACAACCGACCCACCCCGCTCGACAGCGATCGCCCGCAGCTTTTCGATGAGCGCCGTGGCCACACCTTGACGACGGAAGCGATCATCCACCGCGAGGTCGTAGATGTAGAACTCGCTGCGCTCCTGTTCAAACTTCTCAAGCTCATAACCGACGAGCGCGCCCACCACGTCGTGACCGGAAAGCGCAGCAAGCGCAACACATTCAGGTTTCGCCAACAGGCGCGCAAGGTATGCCTCGCTCGGTGCCTTCGCGGCGTATGAAGCCTCGTCCTCAAAGACCCGTGCAAACAAGGCGTTCACGCCGCACATAAGAGCTAGTTCCGCGGGGCCCAGGCGACAAATGGTGATTGGCATTGCGAAGTACTCTAGACCGTTTCAGTGTCGCTTAGTTTTTTTGGAGAGCTTCGTAAGTACTCGCCGAGAACAAGCTGCTGCGGATGAGAACCAGACCAAGACATCTATCAATGAAGTTGCTACGGTTTGGTGGACGGTTTGATTATGCTGCCTCGAGTTCCGGGTAACTCCATCAACGCAGGCCGCCGGGCACGCCGAGGCGAGCTCCATGGGATTGCGATGGTCTCACCGGCAACTGCGGGGTCGCGTTTGCACTTGCCAAGTCTCGACGATTTTTCCTTCTGGGGTTTCGTATGTGATAGATGCAGTCTGAGTAGTGCAATCGATATACAAGATCTTTGGGCCGCCGTTTCCGTGCGGAAAACTGCTGCCGGCGTTGCCGACTTTGCCTGAGCTAGTCATGGCGGAATTGACAGGGATGCTCAACGGTTCGGGGCAGTCACCCCGCCCGCCACAGGAGGAGGCAAAAGAAAAAACAAACAACGCGACGAATTTAAGGCGATGCATAGTCTTCCTGAAATGGTGAAACTGTCGCCGCGTCCTCAGGAACCGCAATCAACGTTGCAGTTCCATGCGATGTCGGACGAACCGAGATCTCAAATCCTAGGTAGCTCGACAGGTTGGCTGTCGGGGTGCCGTTGACGGTAACTGACTGCAGCGCAAGTCGAATGTTTTCAGATGGATTGCAACTGTCAGCGAGCGTATCTTGAACCAAGAAAGTCCCGCAAAAAACACCTAACGCGACTACAACGACAGCCAACCCTCGTCGCTTTCTTGTCATGGTGACGCTCCTGGATGCGGGACAGTGGGGCCCAGCTCAAAATCCATTGTTCCTTACCACTGATGTCCCTTGTTGTTGTGGCTAGTCTAACGTTCTGGGTGTGCGAAATATCGATCTAAATTTCCTCAATCGATTCAATTATTCGAGGACCATGCCAAGGCAGGGCATCTCTCTAACTGCGCTGCTCTGGCGGGTTACGGCGACAACGGTAGCACGTGAATCTTCGCTAGAGCCGCGGAGGCATGAGTTTCCCAAACTGCGAATCCCCTGTGGTCGGCCGCCACTGCTGCCCGCACACCGACAAAGCCTTCGTCGCGCACCACAACACGATGCTGCCATGCTGTGCCATTGTTGGACGTGGCGTAATCAAGCCGCACACCCTGCACGTCGATGCGAGGCCAAACAACGTGAAGCTGACCCGTCGGATCCGAAACAAAGTGGGCTTGAGCGAATTCACCGGTGCCCTCGGGTAGAGCAACGCCGGCTCCGAATGTAGTGCCGTCGAAGCGCCGCACTTGTAAAGCGTTGTCCACTTGCGCGAGCAAAAACAAGCCGCTGCTGCCCGACGCCAGGTGCATACGATCGCCGGGGCCTATGTTCAGCGCTGGCGTCCAACTTGATTCAGCGTTTAGATCGCCTCCACCTACGGATACGCGCACTTGCGCTGCCCCATCGCCCGAAGCAAAAACAACCACCGGTGTGGTACCGTTGTAAAGAGCCACCGCGCCGCTGTAGACGTGCGTGGTAGACAAGATGGCCTCGGTGGTGGGCGCGGGCATATCACCCAGGGGCACACGTTGGTAAGCCAGGCCATTTTGATACGCGTGCGTGGTAAGTGAAACGCTGTCTCCCGGGCCGGGCACTGCCGCGGAAAACGGAGTCTTGCCAACTTTGCGGCCCACCCCGAATGTGCGACCGCCATCAAGCGAAGTGAACGAAAACACAGCCGCAAAATCAGGCGTTGTAAGACCGTAACGGTACGAAAGAACTTTGACCGTTGTGCCGTTCACCACCACGAACGGCCTCGACAGGCTGGTGCCCTCGGTCGCTATTGTCGTGCGGACTGCACAAGCTGCAGCACCGCGCAGCAGTGCGCAGAAATGCAGGCTTGATACTGTGGGCTCGGCACCAATCCAAGCGATGTATCCGGTGCCAGCAGGATCAAGTGTCACGGTTGCGTTGTAGCCTGCCCCAAAATTGATGGGCAAAGGGTCGGCGGTGTCTTTGCTTGCAGCATCGGCCGAACCGCTCTCCACAGTGGCGGCATCGGTGAGGTACTGGGGGCTGGGTTCGTCCTCGCAGCCATTTAGAGTCGGCGCAAGCAAACAAAGCAAACACGTCAAAGTTGTTTTCACGGCCGCACCCTACCACGGGGCGAACAAGG
>JAYUPZ010000113.1:0-22410 GCA_043759805.1 Myxococcales bacterium
CAGCGCAAGCTTCAACATTCGTTTCACAACAACACCCCTTCGGCACAGGTAATTTCCCGTGTTTGCGTCCGCATCTTCACACACGATGCATTTTTTTCACAGTCTCGGTCCAGCCACAAGTGTTGCCAAAACCGACGGTACGGCGGGTCGCCCCGTTGTGAATGCCACCGCCCCCCGGCCGGGCTATGCTTGGCACCCGATGCGCTTCGCCATTTTCATTTCGGTTGTCGTGGGAATCATCACCGCGATTCATTACTTTTTCTGGGCGCGAATAGTTCGTGATACGAATATGCCGTTCCCGTACCGCAGCTGGGCAACCTGGACCCTTATCGGCGTTGCAGCATCACTGCCCCTCGGCGTCATCCTCGCGCGGGTATTGCCGCCAGGATCGAGAGGCATCATCGCCTGGCCCGTATTCGTATGGATGGGCGTCATGTTCATCCTGCTCGTGCTGCTTATCGGTGCCGAGTTCGTGCGACTTCCCCTGTGGAACTGGAGCCGACTTTTCGGAGGCGTGCCATTGCACCCTGAAAGACGCCAATTTTTCGCGCGCCTTCTGGGCGGAAGCGCCGGAGCGCTGGCGGGCGGCATTGGGTCTTACGCCATTTATCAGGCCATCGCATCACTGCATGTTCGTCGCGTCGAGGTTAAACTTGATCGCCTACGCGCGGCGGCCCGCGGCACCACAATCGTGCAAATTACCGACCTGCACCTTGGATCCATGATTGGCAAGGCGTACTGCCAGGCCGTCGTTGATCACATCAACCCCCTGATGCCGGATATCATTGCCATCACAGGCGATCTCGTCGATGGCTCGGTCGAGGATCTGCGCGACGCCGCATCACCCCTTGGGACACTCAAGGCGCGCCACGGAGTCTTTTTTGTCACCGGAAATCACGAGTATTATTCCGGCGCCGATCCGTGGATCGCTGAACTGCAACGGATTGGCATTCGTGTGTTGCGAAACGAGCACGTCCTCATCGGGGATGGCCCAAAGGATCCCAATGGCTTTATCCTCGCCGGCGTCAACGACTACGCGGCGTTTGGCGATGGCCACCGACCCGACATGGAACGTGCGCTACGCGGACGTCCAGCCAACAGTGCGGTGGTAATGCTTGCGCATCAACCTCGCCACGTTCACGAGGCGGAGAAACTTGGCGTGGATCTGCAGATCTCCGGACACACGCACGGGGGCCAGATCTGGCCCTTTCACCTGATCGTGAAGATGGTGCAGCCGTTCGTTGCGGGCCTGGGACGCAAAGGCAACACACAAATTTACGTCAGCCACGGCACCGGATACTGGGGACCACCCCTGCGGCTCGGGACGCAGGCTGAAATCACCCTCCTCACGCTCGTGTGAGCACGCAAAACACAGGGACTGCGCGCTCAAGTTATTGAGTCACTGCGTCGAACCCAAGATACGAGGAGATCGACCGCTTCCCCATGGCAAATCTGGATCGCTACCTGGAAGCAATGAAGAAGCACAACGCCTCTGCGTTGATCCTGCGCGCAGGCAACCCCGTCGTGATGGTGATGGCGGGCAACGAACGCCCGGTTTCAAGCCAAGGGGTGGCCGAAAGGCAGATCCAGAACATGCTCGTTGAGGTACTGGGTGCCTCGTACGTCCCCGGTCTGAGCGGCACGAGAACGTTTCCTTACGATTCGCCCATCGGCCCGGTCTCGATCACGGTCGACGAACGAACCGGGCTGGACGTGAAGATCGAATCAGGAAAGCTGAGTGCGCCCGCCGTACCTGAGCCTCTTGAGCTCGCACCGATGGATTTTGGGGCACTGCCGGAACCTGTCACGCCCGCCCCCGTCGTTGCCCCACCGCCCCGTCGCTCGGTGCCGGTTGCACTGCAAATGGCCTCGGCGAATGTTCCTCTTGAGATCCCGGAATTCGGATCGGCGGACGATGATATTTTGACGCCACCGCCCGCACCGCACCCCCCCTCCCAAGCGCGGCCCATCGCCAAAGTTCAACCCGTCGCGAACCGTAACACATCGGGTATGGACGCACTTTTCCACCTCATGCTCGATGCCCGCGCGTCGGACTTGCACCTTAAATCCAACACCCAGCCGATGCTCCGGGTGGACGGCGGGATGGGCTACCTGCAAGGGCGAAAACCGATGTCCTCGGCCGAACTCACGCCCCTGCTTGAGTCAATCATGCCCGAGCGCAACAGACTTGAGTTTGGCGAAACCAACGACACGGATTTTGCCTACGAACTGACGGGCCGCGCGCGCATGCGTTGCAACGTCTTTCGGGATCTCGCCGGTATCGGCGCAGTTTTTCGGCAAATTCCGACCAAAATTCTCACCGCCGAAGATCTGGGATTACCCCCGGCCGTCATCGAAATGTGTGGCCATTCGAAGGGCCTGGTCGTCGTCACGGGCCCAACGGGCAGCGGAAAATCCACCACGCTCGCCGGCATGATCGACTGGATCAACAAGAACCGAAACGATCACATCATCACGATCGAGGATCCGGTTGAGTTCGTTCACAAGGACCAGAAGTGCCTCGTCAATCAGCGCGAAGTCGGCGTTCACACGAAGGGTTTCAAGAGCGCCTTGCGCGCGGCCCTACGTGAGGATCCGGACATCGTGCTCGTCGGCGAAATGCGCGATCTCGAAACCGTGGCGATCGCGATTGAAACGGCGGAAACTGGCCATTTGGTGTTCGGAACGTTGCACACGAACACCGCCCACTCCACGGTGGATCGCCTGATCGACCAGTTTGCCTCGGATCGCCAACCCCAGATTCGATTGATGCTTTCAGAGTCTTTGCGAGGTGTCGTTGCTCAAATCCTGCTCAAGAAAAAAGGTGGCGGTCGGGTTGCAGCACTTGAGATCCTGATCGTGACGCCCGCAATCGCAAACCTCATTCGCGAAGGCAAAACGTATCAAATCCCTTCCATCATGCAGACGGGTCGTGGCCTCGGCATGCAAACGCTTAGTGACTCCATCATGCAACTTGTGATGAAGGGCACCGTGGACGCCACCGAAGCGTATGCCAAATCACCGCAGAAAAAGGAAATGGCAGGACTCCTGACGCGAGCGGGATTCAAAGGACCCTGGAGCGCGGCCACGGGTGACTCGTAGGACGCATCGCGCCTAGATCGTGCCTACAGTCTCCACTCACTTCCACCGATTTAAAACGTAAGCGAATGCGCAAAAGGATTCTGGTTGTCGACGACGAAGCCACCGTCAGGCAGGCGCTCAAACGCCAGCTTGATGGCCTTGGTTACGAGGCGGTCTGTGCCAGCGACGGCGACGAGGCGATTGCTTATCTCAAGTCCGAGGTTTTCGACCTCTGCATCACGGATCTCGTCATGCCCGGCAACGACGGCTTTGCCGTGCTCGAGGCTGCGCGAAAACACAGCCCGCCTGTTGCCGTCATTGTCATCACCGGACAGGGCACCGTCCGCGACGCCGTCGAAGCATTGCGAGCGGGTGCAAATGACTTTGTCTCGAAACCCTTTCATCCCAGCGCAGTCGAGAATGCCGTTCGTCGCTATCTGGAAACCGGTCGTCGTGCCCTCGGCTGGCAGCCGACCCATGGCGCATCGCTCGTGGGCGAGCACCCGGCCATTCGGCTGGTGCTTGAGCGCATTGACCAGGTGGCGGAATCTGACGCCAACGTCTTGATTCACGGCGAGGAAGGCACCGGCAAAGAAGTGGTTGCCCGCCTCATCCACGCCTCAAGCGGTCGCAATAGCGGCCCCTTTGTGCCGGTGAATCTGTCAGCGATTCCGCAGGCCCTGTGCAATGCCGAGCTCTTTGGTCAGACTTCCAGCGGCCAAGGCGGGGAGCGCACGCGGCCAGGTAAGATTCTCGCCGCTTCGCACGGAACCCTGTTCATTCACGAGGTCGCCGAACTTCCAGCCGCTGCGCAGGATGGTCTCGTCGATGTGTTGAAAACACGTATGGTCGTTCCGAACGGTGCCACTCAGGGTGCGCCGGCCGATCTGCGCATCATCACCTCCACGAGTCGTCCGATGGACGAAATGGTTCGCGACGGAACTTTCCGAGAAGATCTGTTCTACCGCCTCAATGTGATCCCCATCGATTTGCCGCCCCTGCGGGAGCGAGCCGACGACATCGCGCTTGTGGCAGAGCATCTGCGCGAGGAAATGAACGCACGCCATGGTCGCTCGGTTCCGCCCTTCCGGGCCGAACTCATCGATCGACTGCGTTCCTACGACTGGCCCGGCAACGTCCGCCAGATGGCAAACATTATTGAGCGCCTCGTCATGACCGTCTCGAATCGCCAGCTCACGGTGGACGATCTTCCCCCTAACCTGCGAACCAACGTCCTCGATCTCGCACACACGCCGCTCGATCTCCCGGCGACAGGCGTCGATTTGCGCATGCTGCTTAGCCAACTCGAAAGCCGACTCATCGGCCAGGCGCTGCAGCGAACGGGCGGCAACAAGAACCGCGCAGCCGAACTTCTTGGTTTGAATCGAACCACCCTGGTCGAGAAACTTCGACGCCGCAGCGTCGCGTAGTTTCCACACCTACAACACGACAACCTTCGTTTTATTTGACGGGCGCAAAATGCCCGAGGGAAGGGGTGTCAGAAAACCCGATTCCGTCAACCGAGTGACGGGGATTGTCAGCTCGAATCGTCATCGGCGTGACGGTTTTGGTCAGGGGTCGGAGGGCAACGTCAGAAAAATCACGGTGTTACGAACGTGTTTTTTTTGGCACGCCACATGCTTGACTCGGAGACCATGCCGCTCGAAACCCGTAAGAAAGCTCAGAAAGCCAAGGCCCCTCCAATCTCCTCTCGCAAAGCCGCCGCGCTGGCAAAGAAACGACGGGAGTATGCGGCAAAGTTCTTTCCCTACATCGAAAAGGTTGCCCGTCGGCTGGCTCGTCGCTTGCCCGCCCACGTTGAGATCGACGATCTGGTTTCCTCTGGCGTCATTGGATTGATGGAGGCAGCCGAGCGCTTCGACCCAACGCGGGTCGATCGCTTCGAGGCCTTTGCCGAGTTCCGCATTCGTGGCGCCATGCTCGACGATTTGCGCTCCCGCGACACCCTGTCTCGCGACATGCGTCGTCTGTCGAATGAATTACGCGAAGCCACCCGCAAGCTTGAATCACAGCTTGGCCGCACACCCGATCATGAGGAGTTGGCCAAGATCCTGGGTGTGAACATCAACGAGCTCTACGCGCGCCAGCAAAAGCTTTCCGGCTCTTCTGTGGTCGGCATTGACGACGCAGGTCCAGACTTCCTCGAACGCACAAGTGACGAGTCGTCGCCGGATCCGTTTGAGGTTACGGCTCACCGCGAATCGATCGGCCACTTGCAGGCTGGCATCGCTCAATTGCCCGAGAAAATGCAGCAGGTCTTGTCGCTTTACTACACGGAGAATCTAAACTTGAAAGAGATCGGTTCGGTCCTCGGCGTGACCGAATCGCGGGTTTGCCAGATCCACGGAGAAGCCACACGCCGCCTGCGCGAAACTCTGGGCGCCATTGAGGCCGAAGCCGCGGCGTAGTGCCCCGTTTCGTCCTCCGGACCTTGTCACCCCTGGGACCCGACATTTATTTTTGGGTGTAACCCCTCAGAAATACTACGGGTTCAAAAAAAATTGCCCGGAGGCCCTCAAGGACCTCGTCATGAACCCCGATTCATATAGGCATGAAAGTCACAGGTCGGATTTCCCCCTCCCCCAGTACTGTCAAAGGCTCGAAGCAAGAGTTCCTCGCCACCAAGTCGGGTGACGATGTGGTTTTTTCAGCCCGGATCTTGGAGCTTCGCTCGTTGGTTGCTTCGGGTCGCTACACGGTCGACACGGACCGATTGGCCCGTGAGATCTTCCGCCGCGCTCAGCCGCGTCGGGCTCGCAAAGCCGGCCACTAGAAATAGTGGATTCGCATCACGGCAGTTGGGATGCGCTCAAGATGAGAGCGCGCTCGCGATTGCCGATCCCTGCCAGATAGAGCAAGGCGGCCCGCTCAAGATCATTCGAGCCGGAAACGAAGCCGACCACGGTTTTATCCGACTTGCTCACGACCACGCGACCGCCCTCTTCAGTGGCTGAGACAATGAGCTCGCCGCCTGGACCGTGCAATCGCGCGGAATTCCCCTCGCGAACGATGCGCCCAAGTGGGATGCCTGCGGTATCTCCAACGCGCAACAGACCGTCGATGCGCGTGAGGCGCCAGGCTTCCGTGGTTCCGTGAAGGAGACGCAATCCCGCGGCAATGCCTTTGGCATCGGGGCCGAATTCCGCGCCTTCAGTACCGGATCCGATGCGTGCCGTGGGACCGTCAAAGGCGATGGCTTCACTTGCTTGGTGCATTTTCCAGGTTGCGCGTCCTGCAAAGAAGTCGACCCGCAAGCCCTCGGTACCGTCCGCATTGTGTACCACAAGAGTACGAACAGGAACCTCGCCCGGGGCCGATCCTGGCGTCGGACACGCGGCAAGCAGGAAAACCAACAACGCGTTTAATCTTGGCAGACGACGTTTCAAACTATTCCTCGGAATCCGCAACACAAACGCAGTTTCGGCCGCGCGCTTTGGCCCGGTACATCGCCGTATCGGCAAGACCGAGCAGCGCATTCTCTCGATGTCGTTTGCTACCGCCGGGGGCCAGATGTTCCCGATAAGACGCGGCGCCTATCGAACAACCAAGCGGAGGCATCCCCACGGCCTTTTGCAAATTATCCTCGTCCTCGAACAATCTCAAATCGGCGATTGCCGCGCGCAATGTCTCCGCCGTTGCCAGCGCCTGCTCAATCGTACTACCTGGCAACAAGATCACGAATTCATCGCCTCCGTAGCGGGCCAGGACGCTCGCCGGTGGCATGCGTTCCTGCAACACGCGCGAAACTTCGCGCAGCGCCCAGCTGCCAGCGAGGTGTCCGAGTCGATCGTTGATGTGCTTGAAATTGTCGAGATCCAAAAACAACAGCGACAGATCTGCGCCGTCGATATCCGCACGTTCGATTTCGTCTTGCAATCGCGTGTGTAGATAGCGGCTGTTGTAGAGCCCTGTCAGGTGATCGAGTCGCAAGAGAGCGCGAGCGCGAATCGCGTCGAGAGCATTCTGAATCGACGAGGACATGTAGCCCGCAAACGTTCGCAAGAGCTGACTGTCGCGCTGTCCGTAGGGGCCGCCTGACTGTCGATTGGTCAGGTAAAGCACGCCACAAATTGAGTCCCCGACAATGACCGGAACGCCAATCACCGATGCGATCGGACGTGCAGCGGCCAGTCCCCGCGCGGTAAATGCAATCAGCGGATCCCCCACCTCCAGATTCGAGGATCGCCGCGAATGACCGGTCGAATAGATATTGCCGATGAAACCGCGGTCGCTTGGCACCCGTTGCCCAAGCCGGTCCTCGCTGCCCGAACCATATGAGGCGATGATTGTCAGGCGCGGAAACGCATTGCCCCCACGTTTGGCCCGAGGATCATCGAGCAAGATGCCGCCGGCTTCCGACGGAACGAATTCGTGGGCGAGTTCGAGAATCTCGCGTAAAGCTGCGTCCAGACGTACGTCCCAACGTACCGATTCCGACTCTTGCCGTTCGCGCACAAAAAACCGGGCGATTTCGTCTGTTGAAACGGTAAGGACCGGACCCGGCGCCGGGACGATGAGGTTCGGAACCGACAGATCGCCTTCCCGTACCGGCTGCGGGACCGGTGCTACTGCGTGCAGTTCGTCGTCGCTGCTATCGGTCGAAGTCTTTTCCACGGACCACTCCACCGTAACGGATGCGGGCTTGTCGGTCAAAGCCCCTCAGCCAAGCAAGATGCCGCCCTTGCTGCGCAGGGCACCGGCAACCTTTTCCTCGAGCGCCTTTAAATCGTCGCCGGGACGCGCGGCAAAGGCATCTGCACCGACTTCAAAGGCCTCCTTGACTGTTTCGTAGGACGGATAGGCGGTGTACAAAACCGAGGCGCAATGGGGCAACAGTTGCTTCGCTTGCTCGATCACGCGCAAGCCCATCATGCCGGGCAGGTTGCGATCGGCGAGAACCACGTCGAACCGCTGAGATTGTAGGCGCTTGAGCGCGTCATCCCCGTCCGACGCAACTTCCACATCATAAATGCGCCCCAGAAATTCACCGAGAAGCTTGCGCTTGTCTGGCTCGATCTCGACCAGCAGCACCTTGGCGCGTTGTCCAGCGCGATTTTCCGGCGGTTGCGACAGCTGCTCGTCGCGTCGATTGAGCGCGCGTCGAACACGCTGACGCAACATTTCGACATCCCGAATCGGCTTCTCGATGTAGTCGAATGCGCCAATATCGAGCGCCTCGACCGCCGAATCGTACGACGAATACCCGGTAATCAAGATACCGGCAGGTGGCGGATCGATGGTTCGCGTATACCGCAACACTTCCAAACCCGAGGCGCCGGTTAGATTCTTGTCGGTCAAGACGAGATCGAAGGGTTGCCGTTTCAACAACTCGATGGCTTCTTCGGCCGAACGTGCGGTTGTCACGCGATATCCACCACGGCGCAGGGCCTCGCGCAAAACCGTCAGAACGACTACTTCATCGTCAACCACCAGCACTTCGTGGCCGCTCGGTATCACGGCGCCGGTCCGCGACCGACTTGGAACTTCTTGTGGCATCGGCGTGGTGTCATCCGGAGCGTCGAACACCGAAAAACGGGCCAGCGCCTCGATCAACTTGCGACCCTGAACCTCGGCCCTTCTCCTTGCGCCAACCCTTGCTGCGACATCCACAAGCGTCTCGGGCGTTTCCTTGCCGAGGTACGCGCGCGCACCACCATACAACGCATCCGCAACGCGACGGGGCGTTGGTGCGAAGTCGGAAATGACAAGGGCTGCGCCCGAACCGAGGGCACGCGCCTCACGCAACAGATCCGCGACAAGCTTGTTTTGCGCGAGTCCAAGGATCCACACCTCGGCGTCGCGCTCGGCTGGAGAAACCGCCATGCGGTTGAAACTCGCGAGGGCTTCTTGCGTTCCCGGGGGTGCCCCCTGAAGCCCTATCCGGATGGGCGCCGTGGCGTCGCCGAGTGCGGCGTCAATGGCGACCACAAGCGCCGGCTCGAAGGTTTGCAATTCATTGCGGTGACGCTGGTAAACCTCTGCCACTGCCTGGCCTCGGGCGCGCGCGCGGCGGGAGGCCACCAGCCAACGCACGTGGGCGCGCAGCAGGGGATCGTTGTCGGGCAAGGGCCGGGGCAAGACCGCGTGGATGGCTCTCGCGAAGAGCGCGCCAATCCGAACCGGATCGCTGTCGATGAGCAGCACAACCTCGGTCGACTCCGACAAGGCAGAGGCGGCCGTAATGGGATCAATATCGAGATCCTCCCTGTCAGGTTCAAGCACCGCTATCTCGGCAGGTTGCCGTGACAGTCGCTCTAGAGCGTCCGTGAGCGACGCCCGGGCGTCGACCGGACCTTCAGCCGAAAGCGCGCGCTCAATGCGTCCACGGTCGTTGGCATCAACGACAGAAAGAAGGAACGGGCTTTCGGCCGAACGCGCTGCCGCCCGAAGAGCGGACAGGATCGCGGCGGCGCGAGAATCGGCCATGAAGGCATCATACTCAGAAAGTCTCCCCGGTGCGCTCAATCGTTGGCGTTGGCATCCATCGCAATCCTGAGTCAGGATTGCAGCATGTTGACGGCCAGGAAATTCAACCGTGTACCAGCGGCGCGTGTGGCCTTTGTTGTGCTCACCATGGGGACGACTCCCACGTTTGCGCAAAGCGAATTGGAGGCACCTCCTGAAGAGACGTCCCCTGCTGACCCTGCGACACCATCGACGGGGCCGGCCGAAGCGGAGCCCTTGCCGCCGCCCAATCCCACAGTGGCGGCGCCCCTTCCCGCGCTGCCGCCACCTCCGCCACGGGTGCAAGGCCCGGACCCTTACGCTCCCAATGACCGTACAGGCGGCTATCCGTCCGGTTGGCCCAATGGTATCACACGACCCTTCTCGTTTGCGCTCGGCGCGGGGCCGGGATTTCTTTCGGTGAGTGATAGTTCCGACCGGGAGACCGAGCTCGGCTCGATGTACGCCTTTCGCGTGGGGATTGGTTTCGCTCCGAACGTCAGTTTGACCCTCGGGTGGGAAGGCACCAGTGTTCGACGTCGCGATACCCTGATCAACGAGGTCGCCCGCTTTGAACAGGATGCCTTCCTGGTGGGGATCCAGTATTTCGTAACACGAAGGTTCAACCTTCGTGCCGGCTTCGGGACGGCCTCGGCCACCGAAGAGGCGCCCAGCATTTCTGCGACAGAAGACGGTGGACGCGCCGGAAGCATTGCCGTTGGATTTGACGTCGTCTCACAGAGTAACTTCGCGCTCGCCCTTGAACTGTCAACAACCGCAGTCCAGTACACCGAGCACACCTTCACGATGGGTGGGCTCGCCCTCACACTGACCTTTTTCTAGCCGCGTCCTCGCGCGCTCAGTTGGTTTTGGAGGCTTCCTTGGAGGCTTCCTTGAAGGCTTCTTTGATGGGATGACCTGGCAGGCTGGACGGAACCGGATGTCCGAGTGCCCAAAGCGCCGTCGCTGCAGTGTCTAACGTCGAAACCGCACCTTGAATCTTGTATCCCGGGCGCACCCCCACGCCCCAGGCAATCCAGGGAATCAACCGGTCTTCGCGGATTCGGCCCGAGTGAGAGTGGCCCTTGCCGCCGTGATCCGACGACACAATGATAAGCGTATCACGAGCGAGATCGGATCCAGCGACGGCTTCGACCAGCGTTTCAAGGCATCGATCCGAACTGCGAACCGCCCGCATCTGTTCGTCCGACATCCAACCGGAGGCATGCCCGCCCGAATCCGGATCGGAGAAGTGGACAAACTCAACCTGCGGTCGATGTTTCAAAAAGTAGGCCGCTGCTGCTTCCGCGATCTTGCGGCACAAGTAACCGGGGCGGGCAAAGACGTCCACGAAGCCGGGGCGAATGATGTGCTCCAGCTTTTTCTTGCCCACAAAAGCGGCCGAACCAAGGCCCGCTTCTTTTGCGGTCTGCAAGATGGTTGGCACCTTGATAAATCCGCGATGCGGTTGCCACGAATTCCAGGTCAATCCGTGATCGTGAACGTCAAAGCCCGACAACATGGCCGCGTGAGATGGCAGGGTCGATGCCTGGCGAATCGTCTGAGCCTCCATCGAGAAGGCCGCCTGTTGCATCATCTTCTGGTGGTAGTTGGCCGGGGCCTCAAACAAGGCATCGGGGCGCATACCGTCCTCGCTGACGATGATCACATGGCGTGCGATGGGTACGGCCTTCGAATCCAAAGTGACAGCAAGAGTCGGTATGGCAGGCAACGGCGTCGGTTTTTTCGTTGCAATTGCGGCGCGTGCAGGCGAGGCCAAGCGGGCTTGTGGCCAGGCGACCACGACCGCAACACCCATCAAAACAAGGCCCAAAATGAATCGCACCGTGACAGCATGCGCCCGTATTTCGAGCGCAACAAGTTTTGCGAACCCCGGGTGCTGGGTCGCCAGTGCCGGCGCCGGTTCGAGGAAAGCCGATGGATTGCTTGCGGCATCCGGACTTTTCGCTGACGATGTACGAGGCGAATGGTGATCCCTCTGCGACCGCGCACACTGCGGCTGTTTTCTACGGCGTTTGCGCTGTTTGCGCTGGCGCTTTCCTGCCGTCACAGTCCAGCCCCCTCGGCGACTGCGGGTTGCCAGAACGACAGAGACTGCAAGCTTGATCGCGTTTGCGATCGTGGCGAGTGTGTTTGGCCCTCAGAAAGTAAGTCATCGACGGTCACGGGTACCGATGGCGGAACCGCGCAATCCGCGACACCAGATGCAAGCGTTGCCGCGGACGGGAGTACCGCATCGATGGCGGTGGCGAATCGACGTCGCTCCCCATACCGAATTCCCGCAAACGTCCCCACGTTGCTTTGGACCCATCGAACCAAGGGCCCCATTTTTGGCGCGCCACTGCTTCTCCCGGACGGCGCCACAGCGGTCGGTAGCCATGACAACGCTTTGCACATTGTTGATCCTGTGGGCAGACCACGGTGGAGTTTCGCGACGGGAGACCTCATTTTTGCGACCCCGGTGCTTGGTCCCATCGGAACCCTATACATCGGCTCCGGTGATGACCATCTTTACGCCGTCGATCTGAACACCTTGGCCCTCACATGGCGCACCAAGCTCGGGACCTGTAAGGCGTCTCGGGGCGTCGGTCCCGAACAAAGCCGCTGCGACGTGGATGGCGGTCCCACCGTGGGGTGGGATGGAACCCTCTACGTGGGCGGGGACGGTCTTTTTGCGCTTTTCCCGAACGGCAAGGTGCGCTGGCACTTTCCCACTGGCGGCAGGGTTTCGACGGCACCCGCCGTCCTTGACAACGGCACCATCGTGTTCGGCTCGCTCGACCATACGTTCTATGCGGTGTCGCCCAACGGCCAGAAAGTGTGGGATTTCCGAACGTCGGGCGACATCGAATCGAGTCCTGCCTTGACCGACGATGGCTCGCTGGTCTTCGGATGCGACGACCACAAAGTCTACGCATTGTCGCAGGATGGCGTTCTCCGTTGGGCCTTTTCGACCGGCGGCGAAGTTCGGGCTTCACCTGCGATTGGACGCGACGGAAGCATCCTTGTCGGAACCTTCGATGGTCTTTTTTATTCGATTCTGCCCTCTGGCGTGCTTAACTGGTCTCTCCGCACCGGTGATCGCATCGCCTCGTCGGCGACGGTTGATTCCGAGGGAGCCATGGTTTTTGGTTCCCAGGACGATCGACTCTACGCCCTCGAATCCAATGGGCAACTGCGCTGGTCGGTGGAACTCGGAGGAGACATTGATAGCTCCCCGACGCTCGGGCCCGACGGGACAATCTACGTCGGCTCTGACGACCATAACCTCTACGCTTTACGGAGCCTCGATTGAAAAAGAACAAAACAGCCACCGGACCCATCAAGGTCCATCCCGACGGATTTGCATTCGTATCCCCCGACGACGGTGAACCCGGGGACATCTATGTGGGCAGCCGCGCTCGCGCAGGCGCCCTCGACGGCGACAAGGTCCGGGTGGAGTGGCAAGAAGGACCGCGCGGTTACGACGGCAGCGTGGTCGCCATTGAAGCGCGAACCCGCACCCGCTTGACCGGCGAAATGATTTCGCGCGGTGCCGGCGTACGCACAAACTTTGTACCCGACGATCCGCGCATCACGAATCGCATTCGCGTCCGCGGCACCTTTAAGGAAGCCGAACCAGGGTTTTCCATCGTCGCCGACATCGTTGGCTATCCGGAATCGGCCGAAGATGCAATTGAAGTACGTTTGACCCGCATCATCGGCGGTCACGACGATCCCGGCACCGAAATTGAAAAAATCTTGATCGGCGCCAACGTCGACGACGAGTTTCCGGCGCCGGTACAAAAGGCGATGAAATCCGTGCCCGACGTGGTACGGCCCGAAGATCTCATTGATCGGACGGATCTTCGCGATATGCCGTTCACGACGATCGACCCCGAAAGCGCGCGCGACTTCGACGACGCCGTGGCACTCGAACAGCTTGACGGTGGCCGTCACCGATTGTGGGTGGCCGTCGCCGACGTTTCGCATTACGTCCGGGAAAACAGCGCCATCGATCGAGAAGCGTTTGCGCGTGCTACCAGCATCTACCTGCCCAATCGCGCAATCCCCATGTTGCCCGAGCCGCTTTCCGCCCATATCTGTTCGCTCGTTCCGGAGCAAGATCGCCTGGCCATGGTGACTCGAATCGATTTTGATGCCGAGGGTCGACCCATCGACTCGGATTTTTGCGCTGCGGTCATCCATTCGCGGGCACGCCTCGATTATCCGGGTGTCGCGGCAGCATTGTCGGGCGAACTCAAAGGTGCGCGCCGAAAACTTTACCAGCCCTGGGTTGAATCACTCGAACGCATGGCGGCGGTTGCAGCTGTGTTGCGCGAACGCCGCATGGAACGGGGTGCGCTTGATCTGGATCTGCCCGAAGCGCGCATTGAACTCGACCAGGATGATCCGCGTCGGGTCCGCGACGTACGCCGCGCCCGCAAGGACCCCCGCGAGCGTCAGGCCTACAACCTCATCGAAGAATTCATGTTGGCCGCAAACGAAGCGGTCGCCCGCAGCTTTACCCAGCGCAACGAGCCGACGCTTTGGCGCATCCACGCCCGACCCGACGCGACCAAACTGCAAACCTTTGTGGAACTCGCACAGAGTTACGGCATTGCGACCCACAACGAAGATCTGGCCACACCGCGCGGAATGCGCGAAGTGCTCGCTGCTCTGAAGGGGCATGCCGCCGAGAAACCGCTCTCATTCCAGCTCTTGCGTTCGCTCAAACAGGCAAGTTACGACGTGGGAAACGTGGGACACTTTGGTCTGGCGGCCTCGGACTACGTTCATTACACCTCGCCGATTCGACGCTACCCGGATTTGGTGGTGCACCGTCTGATGAAGCGGCGTTTGGCCCGACTCGGCCGTCCCTCGGGCGGTTTCGGTCGCGGTGGAGGAGACGAACAGGAACCCGACAAGTTGACGCTACAGGCGAGCCACTGTTCGTCACGCGAACGTCGGGCGCAGGAAATTGAACGCGAGTCCGTCGACGTCTATCGCGTATTTTTCATGCGCGACCGGGTTGGGGACACCTTCAAGGGTGTCATCACCGGCGTGACGGGATTCGGAGTCTTCGTACAGATCGACGAACCCTTCGTCGAAGGTCTCGTGCGGGTCGAGGACCTACCGAGTGACGCGTACAACTTCGATGACAAAACACTTCGACTCGTCGGGCAACGCGGCGGTCTTGCCCTCGGACTCGGCCAGGAGGTGGAGGTCGTGGTGGCCAACGTCAGCCTCGCTCGGCGCAAGATAGATCTACGACTCGCCAAGCTTCCTGAGTCCGTTCCAGTGCCTAATGCGGGACCGGGTCGGGGACGCGGCCGCAAAGCGGATTGGCGGCCCGGCCATACAGCGGCAGAAACAGCTGGAGGGCGCACGGGTCGACGAAAGACCCCAGGCGAACAGCCAAAACCCGGAAAAACGGAACGGCGCAAGGGCGGGCGCGGTGCTCGCTGGCGTAAATAACGCCGAAGCAACCGCGCTGCCCATGCGCCGCTAGCCAGTTCCAATCGGCAGAACTACTTCTTGCCTTTGGAACGGCCAATCGCTGCGTCACGAACAAACGTCGAGAGCGCAACGCCGGCCGTCTTGGCGGCCTTCTTGAGATCCTTCAACTCTTGCAGGTTGAGTCGGATGCTGGTGGTTGTCGAAACGGTTTTTCCTCGTCGGGGCATTGCCATTCGCATCGTGTACCACAGAGAAAGGAAAAGCGCGATACGTTTCGACACACATTCGTAGCGCAATCGTACGCCGAATAGGAATTCGACACGGACTGGTTATTTCGTGGGCCGATTCCGCCAGCACGGGCCATCTGCCCGCCTGTTCAGCGCAGGGCCGCGATGATGAGCCCAATTACCGCCATAACGCCGACAACGTACACCAATGGCTTCGTGATCGAACCCGAACCGGTGTTGCTGTTGTCCAGAAAGGCCTGTCCGACCGATCGGGGCGGCGGCGCCGTGGTCTCACCGGGCTCTGAACGAGTCGGCGCTGGCATACCCACCGGATTCGGCATACCCGGAATTGGATCGATCAGGGTCTGACTCAACGGATCATTCGCGGATGCAGCCGACGGGACTCGAGAGGGGACAATGGGTGCTTGTTCCGCTGCGTACTCCGGAAAAACCGTTGCGGCCGGAACGGTGAGGTCAACCGCCTCGACAGGGGGTGTCGGGCCCTCATCCGTGTAAGACGCAACGCCTGAACGCAATTCGGCGATTGTGCGCAACGCCGCTTCCTTGCGATCGCGATGGTGTCCCTGGTTGATACTTGGCCCCGGCGTCGGCGTGTCGTGGTGGTCCGGTTCGATCCCAAGGAGCGCGGCAACGGCCTTACCCCGACCCCGCGACAACTTGGTCAGTTCATATTCCAGCTGCGCCATCGTCTGGGGTCGACGCGACGGGTCGCGATCCATGGTGGCAACAATGATCTCGTCAAGCGCCTTTGGGATACCGGGGACGAGTTCGCTCGGGCTTTTTACTTTGTCGGTAATCTTGCGAACCAATACCTCGGCGTATCCCTGTCCAGAGAACGCGGGCTGTCCCGTGATCATTTCGTACAGGATTGCTCCGACCGCATAGATATCGGATCGTGCGTCGGCAGGCTTTCCGTCCGCCTGTTCCGGTGCCATGTACTCCGGCGTTCCGATGGGCGTACCCGGGTTCGTCAGGGGACGTCCTGTGGGACCAAACGCCGATT
Organism: Myxococcales bacterium; assembly: GCA_043759805.1. GTDB lineage: Bacteria > Myxococcota_A > Polyangia > Fen-1088 > Fen-1088 > JAWXBF01. The sequence goes on from JAYUPZ010000113.1 coordinate 16,258, forward strand.
CTTGCAGGCTGCGCGCAAGCCCGAAATCGATGATCTTTACCGCATCGCCCTGAGCACCTCGTGGTTCCAGAAAGATGTTTTCGGGCTTTAGATCTCGGTGGATAATGTCCGCCTGATGGGCTGCATGCAAAGCCTGGCACATCTGTATCGTGATCTGAACCGCGCGTTCCTGGTCCACCTTGCGCTCCTGCGCCAACACCTCGGCGAGATCGACGCCGTGAAGTTGTTCCATGACGTAGTACACGAGACCCTCGTCGGTCGTACCAAAGTCGGTGACATCAACGATATTGGGGTGACCAATCTTCGAGGCGGCACGTGCTTCGAGGCGGAATCGTTCAACCAGATCGGCGCGGGCTGAACACGACGGATTCAAAACTTTAACCGCAATACGTTTCCCGATTGTGACGTGTTCGGCCGCGAAAACCTGTCCCATGCCGCCCTCACCGATCGATTCGAGGATGCGATAGCGTCCACCGAGCACCCGACCCATGAATTTTTTTGCGAAGGCTTCGCCGTCGTCGAACATGTAAGAGGGCTGCGCTGTCGCGGGAACGGCCGGTGCCTGATTCTTGCGCAAAGGGGGCGCGGTGGGGCGTTCGGGCGAAGGGGGTAATCCCGGAAGCCTGGGGGCACCACCGGCCGGTGCGGGCGCCTCGGCTGGGCGAGCACGAGGTGGCAGCGGCGGACGCGGGGAAACCCGTATAGAGGGCTCGGACGGAACGCCGGTTATCGGACGGTGAGCCGAATCAAATCGCGAACGCGCGGCCGCTCCGGTATCGGAGTCTCGAGCCAAGGGCGGCTGAGCCGGCGACGGCGAGCGGCTCCGGCCCTCCCCGTCCGTCATCGTAGCGACCTGCACCAAAAAGCCATCGCGTTCACGCTGATCGTCCTGAATGACATCCTTGTAGATGTTTTCGAGGAACTCGGCTACCCGGTCGGCACCCGCGCGTGGCGCAATATTGGCAATAACCTCGTTCAGCGCTCGCCTCATCTCGTCGGCCGTTCGGAACCTTTCTTCGCGCTCGACCGCGAGTGCCTTCATGACCACGGCGTCAAGCTCGGCCGGTATCCAGGGCGCTTTCAACGAAGGCTTCATCAGCTTCGGATGGCGAACAATGGCGAGTGCCGTTGCGGGGTCAAGACCCGAGATCTGCAGAAATTGCTGCCCGGTCAAGAGCTCCCACAAAACGACACCGAGTGTGTAGATATCCGTGCGTGCGTCGGCGACCTCTCCCCGTGCCTGTTCGGGTGCAAGATAAGCCGCCCGTCCATACACGATGCCAGGAGCCGTATGCTCCTGTTTGAGCACGCTGCGCGCCAAACCGAAATCGGTGAGCTTGATGTCACCCACATAGGCAAGAAGAATATTCGGGGGCGCCACATCGCGATGAACCAACTTCAGGTTGCCGTAGCCATGAACGTAGGACAGAGACCGAGCGACCTCGCGAGCTATGTGTAAAGCCACATCAAGCGGAATTCGTTCACGGGTACGGACACACCGGTTCCATACCTCACGCAGATCTTTGCCCTCGACAAGCTCCATCGCGATGTAGAACTCGCCCTCAACCTCGCCGGCATCGAATGTGGTCACGAGACATGAATGCGAGAGCCGCAACACCACCTTGGCCTCGTCGAGAAAGCGATTGGCTTTCGCCTTGTCGGCCTTCTCGCGAATGACCTTTTTGATGACACAGAGCTTTTCGAAACCGCCCATCTCGCCGACGGCAGCAATGTAGATCTCTCCCATGCCACCCTTCGCGAGTGGTCTCAGAAGGATGTATTTGCCAAAGCGTCGGGGGAATTTCTGCGACATGGCGTTGAGATCAGAACTAAAGAGATTAACCCGGCCTGCGGCATTTCAAAAGCGGCGGAACTGTCACGGCATGCGACGCTCGGCCAGCTCCAGGTTTCTTCGTGCCACTTGGTTGTTGGGATCGAGCTTGAGAGCCTCTGAATACGCGACCTGAGCATCCTTGAATCGACCTAGGCGGAAGTAGGCGTCGCCGAGCAGTACCCGCGCGCTGACGCCGCCGCCAATTTTTACCCCTTGCCGCGCCTGTTTGACCGCTTCGTCGTATTTTTCGTTTTGGAAGGCAATTTGTCCGAGACCCACGAGCGCCTGTCCTCGAATCGGACCGACGCGGGTCAACCGCGAAAAAATCGCGCTGGCCTTGTCGTATTGCTGCGCCTGCATCATTCGCTGTGCCTCGCGCAACATTTTCCGACCGGCCGCGACACTTACCTTTCCCCGTCGAACATTTTCATCGACCGCTTCTTCGGGCTCATCCTCGGCAAGCGCCATCTCGGGCGAGGTCGGATCGGTCACGGCTTCGCCTTGTTCGCCGGTCGGAACAACCGGCATGAGCGGAGGCGCCGGGTCGACATCCACAATAGGTACGGGCGCAACCGGTGGTGCTGTCACCGCCCGAATGGCAATGGGCACAGGTGTTTCGTGTGTGAACTGCCGCACACCCACAAGAGCTGCAACGATGAGCAAACTGCCAACCGTAATCCGGCGCGCTTTTCGCGACAATGCCTGTTGGACCATCGCCGTTGGGGGCTCGATGGCACCAACGAAATTTTCGCCACCTGTCGGAGTAGGAGCTGACACCAACCGTACTTCGGTTGGCGTGCGACGTCCCACAAAGGCATCAAGCACAAGCGCGATTTCAAGCGCGAACGATGCCATCGTCTGGGGGCGATCGTCAGCGTTTCGGGCCATCGCTCGTTCGACCAACGCGGTCACAAGAACCGGAACATCCGGACGCGCTTCGGCAAGCGATGCCGGCGACTCGGTTGCCTTCTTGTGCAAAACCTCCATCACGTTGTCGCCCTCGTAAGGCGGATGGCCAGTCAGCATCTCGTAAAGGATCGAACCGACTGCGTAGATATCGGAACGGGGATCCGCAGGTTTACCCGCCGCTTGCTCCGGCGCCATGTATTCCGGAGTTCCCATTGCGACCCCCGGACGTGTCAGCCGGCGGCCTTCCTTGGTCTGCGTCGACTCCTCCATCTCCGATGTCTTCGCAATACCAAAGTCGAGCACCTTCACAAAATCGGGACGTCCCTCGTGAGTAATCAAAAGCACGTTCTCGGGCTTCAAGTCTCGATGGATGATGCCCGCGTTGTGTGCGGCTTGCAGTGCCTGGCACATTTGATCTGCAATACGGAATGCACGTTTGAAGGAAAAACGACCTTCACGATGAATCACCAGGCCAAGCTCCTGGCCTTCGATGAATTCCATCACAAAGAAGAAGTGGCCATCCGCGGTCGTTCCCGAATCGGTGACGTTGACGATGTTCTGGTGACCGATACGGGAGGCGGCGCGTGCTTCTCGCTTGAAGCGCTCGACGACGTCCGGCGTGCGGGTATAGGCCGGGTGCAAAACCTTGACCGCAACACGTTTCCCGATGCCGATGTGTTCAGCTTCGTAAACGCGCCCCATGCCGCCTTCGCCGATGAGGCGTAGCACACTGTAGCGCTCGGAAAGTATCGAGCCTATGACCTGCGAGTTTTCCTCTGACGTGGGTGCTGTGGCGATGGCCTGAGTGTCCCCGGAACGTGCAGGGCCATCCGGGCCTCCGGCTTCTGGTTTTTTCGACTCGCCGACCTTTGCGGCGGTTGGAACCGTCGGCGGCGGACGAGCAGGATCCATTTGCCGGGTCCCTCCTTTGCGCAGGGAAGGCGTCTTGGCCTCCAGTTCGGACGACGACGCTGACGACGACATTCCGGCTGCTCCCGGTGTCGGCAACAGCGCCACGCCTGCGATCATCAGATTTTCCCGCTCCTCCCTTTCACTGAGTATGTCGTCCTCAAACAATCGCTTCAGAAAGTTGGTGACGTGCTCTCCATCGGTGGCCGGAGCTGTTTTGGCCAGGAACGCGGCGAGATCGACCCGGAACTCTTCACAGGTCTTGTAACGATCGTCACGCACCGCCGACAGCGCACGCAACACGATGCGATCCAGTTCCTGAGGCACGCGCCTGGTTTTCTGTGATGGCGCTGCGGGTTGTGGATTGCGCACGCGTAGCAACAAGTCGTCCTCACCCTTGACGGCGATACCATTTGAAACTGGGAAAAGCTGTCGACCGGTAAGGAGTTCCCACAACATGATTGCAGCGGCGTACTGATCACTGCGGCCGTCGAGCGGTTCACCCCGGGCTTGCTCCGGTGCCATGTAACTGACCTTGCCGTAAATCACGCCCGGCGCAGTCTTTTCCATCTTCAACGATGACGTTGCGAGGCCAAAGTCGGTCAACTTGACCTCGCCTGTGTAGGAAAGGAGCAGATTCGGCGGAGACACGTCACGGTGAACGAGATTCAAGCCACCGAAGGAGTGGGCATATCCCAAGCCGCGCGCGAGCTCCTTGGTGATGTGAACGGCCACATCCACGGGAAACGCGATCCCTTTCTGAGCACAACGATTCCACACCGCCCGCAGGTCCTTGCCCTCGATATAGTCCATCGCCAGGAAAATCTCTCCGGAGACCTGACCCGCGTCGAAAACAGTCACAAGGTTTCCGTGCGACAAACGTACGACAATTTTGGCCTCATCCCGGAACCGCTGCATGTAGCTGCGATCGGCCAGATGGTGCAATGCGGTCTTGATGACGCAAAGTTTTTCCATGCCGCGTTCGCCCGTGAGCGCCAGATAAAGGGCTCCCATGCCACCCTGCGCGAGTGGCTTGAGCAATACATAGGGACCGTATCGGCGTGGATATTGATCCCCGCCCGGTTCCGCGCTGGTTCTGGAACCAGCATCTTTTGCAGAACTGTTCACGCGTTGAATGCCTCACGGGCAAGGAAACGGTTCATCGGCTACACACCGCCAGCACCTGTTTGAGATCGGTTTTGCCGGCCATCGCTTTCTCGATGCCATCCTGCAGAAGCGTCGTCATACCGCCGGCAATGGCCGCCTTACGCAGTTCCGAAACCTGCGCATGACTCGTAATCGCTCGTTTGATCTCGTCGTTGTTCTCGAGCAATTCATGAACCGCAAGACGGCCCTTGTAGCCGGTCTTGTTGCAAGTCTCGCAACCAACACCTCGCCACAACTTGTACTTGCCCGATTCATAACCCCGGCGTGTCGATTCTTCGAGACCAAAGGCCTCGTTGATGGCTTTGACCTCGTCTGGCTCGGGGTCGTACGACTCCTTGCATCGCGGACAGATCGCGCGCGTCAAACGTTGTGCAAGAACACCCAGCAGCGCATCCGCGAAACTGAAGACGTCAAGCCCCATGTCCACAAGACGCGTGATGGTCTCGGGTGCGCTGTTGGTATGCAAGGTTGAAAGCACAAGGTGACCGGTCAAGGACGCCTCTACGCCGGTAGAGGCTGTCTCCTTGTCCCGCATTTCGCCGACCATGATGACGTCTGGATCCGCACGCAAAAATGCGCGCATTGCGGTCGAGAAATCAAACCCAATTTTGGGTTGAACTTGAACCTGTCGGAGACCTGGTTGCGTGATTTCGACGGGGTCTTCGGCCGTCCAGATCTTTGTATCGGGCTCGTTGATAAACCCAAGTGCGGAGTGCAATGTGGTCGTTTTACCCGAACCCGTCGGACCGACAACAAGGACCAGTCCGTATGGCTTTTTGACGAGTATCTTCAGCACCGCGAGGTTGCGGTCATTCATCCCCATCTTCTCGATCGGGATGGGCTTCGAGGCTGCGAGAATACGCATCACGACATCTTCGTTGCCGTTAACGGTAGGAATGGTCGCAACACGCAGTTCGATGTTGCGATCTTGCAGGCGAAAACGAATTTTTCCATCCTGGGGTTTTCGTCTCTCAGAGATGTCGAGGCGAGACATGATCTTGATGCGTGCGACGAGTGGCAACCGGTACTGCGCGGGAATCTCTTGATACTCGACACAATCACCGTCGATACGGAATCGAATGTTGGTATTGCGTTCCTTTCCGTTCGGCTCAATGTGAATATCCGAAGCACCGCGACGGTAGGCATCAAGAATGATCTGATTGGCGAGTTTGATGACAGCACTGTCGGACTCGGCGCCCCGAGACTCCTCGTCGCCCTCACCCTCTTCGACATCGCCGGTTGCCTCGTCGGCTGCCAGTTCCTTCAGAATGATGCCGACGTCGCCCCGCTGTCCAAAGGCGTGTTCAATGCATGCAAGAATTTCGTCGCGAAAC
>JAYUPZ010000114.1:0-10002 GCA_043759805.1 Myxococcales bacterium
CCCGCATCTGGGAAACGGGCGAGCGACCCATCGGCGACGATCCGGTCGTTCTCACCGAACGCAGCTTGCCTCCCGGCCCGCATGTGCTCGGCATTCGCATCGAGGTGCACTCGCGCGACAATCCGCGCCTTGGCTACACCTCGGAACAAAGCTACACCCTCGTTTTTCCGGAAGGAAAAAAAACCGAGGTCGAGATCACCATTGATGAGGATGGCGATCTGCCGTCCTACAACCCGGACATTGAAATCGACATCGACGTCGATTAGCAAAGCACATGGAACGCAAACAACACCCGTTGGCAGGCCTATCCCCCTCGGCCGAAATGTTGATCGACGCCGATGCGTTGTGCGCGGCGTACTACGACCGCCGTCCGGATGCCGAGGATCCCGCGCAACGTGTTGCGTTTGGCACCAGCGGCCATCGCGGATCGTCGTTTTCAAGCAGCTTCAACGAAGCCCATATTCTCGCGACGACCCAGGCTATTTGTGAGTATCGCGCGCAACAGGGCATCGCGGGCCCGCTATTCCTTGGCAAGGATACGCACGCACTGTCGTTCCCCGCAGAAAAGACGGCGCTTGAGGTGTTGGCAGCCAACGGCGTGTCCACCGTGATTCAGGGCAACGGTGCCTTCACACCAACGCCCGCCATCTCTCACGCGATCCTCCGGCACAACCGCAACCCGGGGGTGGCCCGGGCGGATGGCATCGTGGTGACGCCATCGCACAATCCACCCGATGACGGTGGTTTCAAGTACAACCCACCCTCGGGCGGCCCGGCCGATACCGACGTGACGGGCTGGATTGAAACACGTGCCAATCAGCTGATGGGGCAGGGCAATGGTGGCGTAAAACGTGTTTCGTTTGAAACGGCCATGCGTGCGTCGACCACGAAGGCAGAGGATCTCGTCCTGCCCTATGTCGACGATCTCGAGTCGGTCATCGATCTGGATGTGATTCGAGAGTCGGGGTTGCGCATCGGCGCGGATCCGCTGGGTGGCGCATCGGTCGATTACTGGGGCATCATCGGCGAGCGGCTGAAGTTGAACCTCGAAGTCGTCAATCCCACGGTGGATCCCCGATTTGCCTTCATGCGCGTTGATCACGACGGCAAAATTCGCATGGACTGTTCGAGTCCGGCTGCCATGGCATCCCTTGTCGAACTGAAAGATCGCTACGGTATCGCCTTCGGCAACGACGCCGACGCTGACCGCCACGGCATCGTCGCGCCGTCGGTTGGTCTGTTGAATCCCAATCATTTCCTTTGTGTTGCGATTGACTATTTGTGTACCCAGCGCCCCGGCTGGTCCCCCGGTGCGGGTATTGGCAAGACACTCGTTTCGAGCGCCCTTATCGACCGTGTTGCGGCCAAAAAAGGACGGCGTGTCGTCGAGGTGCCGGTTGGATTCAAGTGGTTTGTGGGCGGCCTGTGCAGCGAACCGGGCTTTGCGCCCCTTTGTTTTGGCGGTGAAGAAAGCGCGGGCGCGAGCTTCCTGCGGCGCGACGGCGGAGTCTGGACCACCGACAAGGACGGCTTGATCCTGTGTTTGTTGGCGGCCGAGATCACCGCCCGCACTGGGCGCGATCCGGGGCAACACTACCGGGCGCTGGCGGCCGAACTGGGCGATCCCGCCTATATCCGAATCGATCAGCCTGCGCCCGATGCAGTTCGGGCGGCGCTGAAGAAACTTTCGCCCGAATCCGTTTCGGCGACGACCCTCGCGGGCGATCCCATCACGGCGCGGCTCGTGCGGGCGCCTGGCAACGACGCCGCCATTGGCGGTTTGAAGGTGGTCACGCAAAACGGTTGGTTTGCGGCGCGACCCTCCGGCACCGAACCGATTTACAAGATCTACGCCGAAAGCTTCAAGGGTCCCGCGCATCTTGAGTTGATCGTACAGGAGGCCCGCGAGCTGGTTGCGGCGGCCAGCGGGTCACAATGATGGGAGATACGAAAATGCGCCTTGTGCAATATATCGGTGACAATCAACAGCTTTGCGTGGCGGCGACGTTTGACGACGGCAATTGTCGGGTCGTAAAGGGGACAAGCCGCGTACTTGATCTTGCGACCCAGGCGTTGTCAAAACGTACCACGATTTCTTCGATCGTCGAAACGCTGGCCGGCGCGTCGGTGGACCTCGAGGCGATCGACCGTTCGGGCCGATTGCGGCCCCCAGTCGATCATGCCGAGCCGTCTCGCTGTTGGGTCACCGGAACTGGGCTCACCCATCTCGGCAGTGCCCGTGCACGCAACAACATGCACGAAAAGTCTGCCGATCCCGAGCCGTCTGCGGCACCCACGGATTCGATGCGCATGTTTCAGTGGGGCGTTGAAGGTGGCAAACCCGCCCCCGGCACCGCGGGTGTGTCACCCGAGTGGTTCTACAAGGGCAACGGACATTCCGTGGTTGCCCCTGGGCAAACGCTCGTCAGTCCGGGGTTCTCCGAAGACATGGGCGATGAAGCCGAGGTCGCGGGCGTTTACCTGATTGGTCCGGATGGCACGCCCCATCGTTTGGGGTTCGTCATTGGCAACGAACTTTCCGATCACGTGACCGAACGAAAAAACTACCTTTACCTCGCGCACTCCAAGATTCGTCCCTGCGCCATCGGACCCGAATTGTTACTGGGCGATTTGCCTGGCGATGTCGAGGGCAAGGTTCGTGTGTTGCGTTCGGGGGAGACCGTGTTTGAGAGTGCCTTTCGAAGCGGCGAGGACAACATGGCCCATAGCCTTGCGAATTTGGAACATCATCACTTCAAGTATCCGATCTTCCGAACCCCCGGCGATTTGCACATCCATTTCTTTGGTGCCGACGTGTTGAGTTTCAGTGCGGGCTTTCGGGTCAAAGAGGGCGATGCCATCGAGGTTTCGGCCAAAGGTTTTGGTCGGCCATTGCAAAATGCCGTTGCCCTCGCCAAGACAAATCCGTTTGTAACGGCGTCGCCGCTTTAGGTTGGGGTCGTCCGCGCTTAAACGTCCGTGTTTGCCGGAAACGAGACAAATGAGGCAAGATGGGTCAATTCTGGCTCGCCCCTCTGACAATTCAGCATCGCAGGTTGGTATGCCCCGACGGGCCTCGTTGCACCTGCTCATCTCGGCCACGCTCTTCGGCTTGATGGCTTTGGGTGCGCGCCTTGTCTCGGCCCGGATCCCAGGGTCGCAAATGGCCTTTGTGCGTTTCGCATCCGGTGTGGTTACCGTGCTCATTGCCTGGTCGCGCTTTGGCGTTGCATTGCAACCCTCGCGATGGGGATGGCTGTTTGTGCGTGGCACCGCCGGCGGTCTGGCGGTTCTTTGCTATTACGTTTCGATCGCGCGCATTGGCGCCGGTTTTGCGACGCTACTCAACTACACAAGCCCGGTATTCTCCCTGGTTTTCGCCTGGGTTTTGCTCGGTGAGCGTCCCCGTCGCGCTGCGATCGTCGCGCTTTCACTGACGCTTACGGGTGTCGCCATGGTGGTTGGCTTTGACAATCTGAACGCTGGCGCCTGGGCCCTCGTGGCGATGGCATCTGCTGTTCTTTCCGGTGTGGCCGTCACGGCCATTCGTGCTGCACGACAACCCTCCGCCGACGGGCATCCGGCCGAGAACGCCTGGACGGTTTTCGCGTCGTTTACGATCCTGGGTACGCTGGCCACCATTCCTTCCACCTTTGGACCGTTCGGTCACTGGGTTGCGCCGACCGCCTACGAATGGTTCGTGTTGTTCTTTGTGGTGCTGTCGAGCATTGTCGCGCAGCTCGTGATGACCTCGGCGCTCGGTCATGTGACGGTGGTTGGCTCTGGCATCATCCACCAGTTGACGCCGCTCATCGCGCTTGCTGGCGGGGTTCTCTTTCTCGGTGAAACCGTATCACTACTGGCTGCGCTTGGTTGCCTTGTTACCCTCGGTGGCGTTGCATGGACGGTGCTGGCGACGGGGAAGGTCGCGCGACCTATAATCGATCGCGACAGTCCGCCGGGACATCGGCCGTTCCAAAGTTAAAAGGTCGGGCCTGTTTGATGCTCAGTTTGCGGATGCCCTCGACGGGCGTCGACGTGTCGTCGATCTTGAACTCAATTTCCATCGCGAACCAGGGAACTTTGTTTTCCGGATCGACCCGAGGTTTGAAGTGATCGTGGATGGCCCGTAGTCGGCAGACCAGCAGATCGATCTCTGCAGGACGGAGTACATTACCATCCCGTAGAAAGCTGCTGTGCTCTTGCCAGATGACAGGCTGCGTTCGGCTCCAGTGATAGAGAAATTGTTCGCTCGTGACGCCCGGTGCCGGATTCGTCACACTGGCCTCGCCGAGTTGCACATTGATGGTGTACGTACTTTCGTCACCCGGATCGAGCAAGTTTCGACTGACCCCCACGCCATTGGCTTCTTCGGAAAGAAAACCCTGGTGCACGAGGATTCCCATCGCCACCTTGCGGTGATCGATTCCATAAAGTTCCCGCTCCGCGAAAGCGCGTGCGCTCCACATGCTCGCCCAAACCATGCGCATGCCGTCGTCGATTCGGCGTTGCGGATCGCCAACGGCAGCACTCATGGAGTTGTAGAGGCCAGCGCCGCCGAAACCCTGAAGATCCTCAGTATTGCTGCTCGAACGCAGGCGCACTCTGTTTTTTCCGTAGCGCCGTGAGATGGCGGAGATCACGGTCGAAAGCAGTTCATTGTCCACGGGCTGGGAAAGGATCTTGTCGCGGATTGCAGTGAGAGCCGCATCGCGCCGGGAAACGTCGTTGCGCAACACCGGATCATTCAATAGCGTTTCAATAAGCGGATGCGCACCACTCATACCCGTGTGCGCCGCTCCGTGCGCCAGGGGTATTGCGAATGCATCGGGCGGAGCGCCCACGGGACCTGGACAGGCCCTTCGCGATGAAATTACGTGAGCGAGTTCTCCCATCTGAGCCGCCTTGCCGCCCACGCGTGGGATATCGGCAATGGTCAGTTCCGTGATGGGCTGCAGTGGCTTGACCGAGAGATCAAGCGCGGGCGGTTGCAGGGGTGTGTGTGCGGCGCGCAGTGCCCAAAACGTGGCAACTTCCTCTGCGCTCGCCAACCGTAACTCGAAACCATCCGAGCGGACATCAAGTCGAACCGGCTGATTGAGCAAGGCGACGATCCGGGGATCCGATCGCGCGTTTCGCAACACCATGTTCGGTGTGCCCCGCCCGCGCGAAAGGACGTTCACGTGGGAAAGGGGCGTCTGGAAACTCTCCGTGATGATCCCCCCCATGAGGGGTATGTCGTTCGGAACATCGTCAGTGACGAGAATCGTTTGCGGCAGTACCACCGTCTTTGCGAGATCGGATGCCGAAATATAGGTGAGTATGCCAAAGCCCACCGCGTGCGTTAGCGGCTGGTAGGTGATGCCGCGATAGGGCGCGTCGGGTCCAACCGCGGGCACGCTGCCTTCGATCCTGCGCAGCTGTGCAACCTGATCGTCGGCCTGTGGTCGAATGACCCATTGGGTAGGATTGAGGGTGTGGGAAACCACCGTGAAGAACGCGTCTCGCATTCGTTCCCCGGTGATGGCATCGCCCATCGCGAATTCGATCGTCGAAAGGCCTGCGCCCGAATGGCGCACGAGCGTTCCCAGGTGGTAGCGTCCCCCTTCCGGGACAAAATATTCGCGTACGGAGAAATCATACCAGCCCTGCTTGAACATCTGGTTTTGTTCCGGAATACAGGGATCAAGGTGCACATCGCCATCCACGCGCTCGCGCACCCAGCTGTAATGCAACGGCCAGGCAGCAGAGGACAACAGGTGTACCGCACCCGTCGCGCGTTCCACGACAAACTTAACCGGTTCCACCGACGTGGCGGTTGCACCTCGCGCGAGCGCCTCGAAATCGCCGGGTGTTCGCAGGTGGCGCACCCTGTCGCCCACATCGCGGGAGGGAACCGCATCACAGGCAGGATTCGCTAACCCCGGGGTCTCGTTGCGACAGTAGGCAAAGGGAGCGTTGGCGGTCGGTCGCGCAAGTATCGTGTTTTCCGGCCAACGCATGAAGTCGAGTCGATCGACCGCGAGCCCGGCGGAATCAAAAATCGTGAGTACGCCTTCGAAGGCCGGGTCGAGTGCGATCGCGGCAGTGTCACTCGGCTTGAGATGAACGATGGAAAGTTCGCCGGGCGAAATCGTGTTGCGATTTGATGCGTCGAGGCGTCGTATCGCCAACGCAACGCCCTCGTCTGCGTTGGGCCAAGGTCGACCCGGCCCCATGGGCGCAAGCCGAACTGTATAGGCCGTCAAATCCACGTCCGCATTCGAGGCGTTGACGATCTCGATGAACGCCGCGGGTCGTAACCCGGCTTCAACAATCGAAAGAGGCGCGGTCGATGACGCGGAAGGTGTGGGCCAGACGTAGGACGCAAACGTCACATCCGGACGGGGTGGTGGGGGTGCCGGTGGCGCGCAGGTTTCGTTGCGACGGCCCGGGGTGGGGTAGCGGCAGAGCCGAAACTCGGAGGTTCCCGCGGGGCGAAAGTAGCTTTCATTCGTCGGCAGCAAGGGATAGGTCACGTCGTCGACGCCGTGGTCCCCCTTGCGCAAATGGATGCTTTCGCCTTGCGTGCTCAGGCGAAAACCTAGATGGTACGGACCCTGTTTGAGGGTGTCGTCGGCATGTAGTACGATAGCGTCGCCAAGCGCCAAAGTTCTTCGGGGCAAAGGCTGCGCTCTGCCGGAGTTGGCGATGGCATAATCAGAAAGCTCGACGGGCCCGGGTCCAAGGTTGGTCAATTCGACGTAGTCGTCGGCCTCAAGGGCCTCGTCGAGATAGACGCCGTCGTTGTCGGCAACAATTTCGCTGATGACGAGGCCCGATTGTCCGCGTACAGCTGGCTCTGGATCGTGGCAGCCCACCACGGCACCCATCCCCAACACGGTGAAAATCTGAGACCCAACCCCCCAGACCCGTCGCGGTGGTGACGTGTGCCGACGTTGTGGTGGCGTTTTACGGTCGTGTTGTCGAGATTGGTGCACGGCGACTATGGATGAAGCAAGGGCGATGCCAGCTGCAGGGCGTGTCGCAAAAAGGCGGCGATGGCGGGTACGTCATTTTGGACCCACGGCTCGGGCTCGCGCGGATTGAAGCGGAAGAAGGGCGAGGGCGCCCGCAGGTTTTGTCGCAGGCTCGCGGGGATCGAAAAGGTTTCGAGGCACATTGCCCAACAGCCGAGATGGTGGTGTTGGTAGTCCTCCATTTCGCCCGTGAAGGTGTCCAGCCAGCGGCTCGCCAGGTGCGGATAGTGCCAGCGCGACTGGTTCTGCGAAAACGTACGACATAGGGATGCGTAGGTCTCAAAGCTCTCCCGGTCCGTCACGTGTGCCGGTATGGTTCGCCCGAGGAAGGAGTGGATGTTGATCGCTGCAGCAAAGCGATGTTCCTGCAACAACGTCGCAAGTGCCGCCGTCTCGGGCTCGGAAAGGGGCGCAGCTCCGACGTAGGTTGCAGCGCCGGGCATGGTTGATCCCGCGCCCGGTAGCTTGCGCCGGGCGGCTCCCTTGGGAAGGGGAAAGTTGCGGTTCAGATCGACACCGCGGGCGTTGCTGCGCAGCTGTGCTACGGAACCTTGGCCGTGTTGCTCCCACGTGCGTGCGTAGCCGTCGGGGTTAAGACAGGGGATGACCCACAGCTCAGCTTCCTTGCGCAGTTCCAGGATTTCGACAGGTGGGTTGTTTTGTAGAACCCCCATCGCGACCTGTGATCCGATGTATTCAAGTCCGTGGATATTGGCGGAGACGAGTACCCTGGCGCACACACCAGCCGTGCCGTAAGTCGGCGGAATTCGAGCGGCCAGCAACTTGCGCCCCATCACGCTTTGTCCGTACTGCACCAATTCTCCCCCAAGTGCCTGCGTCCGCGCCGCGAATTCGGCATCGCGCGCCTCGGGGCTGGGGTAGGGGGCAAGTGGGTCGGCCATGTGCAGACCATTGTGGTCCCGAGGCGCGGTTGAAAAAAGCTAAAAATCCGGTAGTTTTATCGCCATGAACGCACTCGAATCGCTCAAGAAATATACCGTCGTGGTCGCGGACACGGGCGACATCGATGCGATTGCCAAACACAAGCCGCGCGATGCCACGACGAATCCGTCACTGTTGTTAAAGGCGGCAAAGATGCCGCAATATCGACCGCTGGTGGACGAAGCGCTTGCCTACGCCTCGAAGCAATCGTCGGACAAGGCAGGCCGTGCATCGGCGTTTACCGATCGCCTGTCGGTCAACTTCGGCAAGGAGATCCTGAAGATCATTCCCGGACGGGTCTCGACCGAGGTCGATGCGGCGCTCAGTTTTGACCGCGAAGGCACCATCGCGAAAGCCCGGCAGTTGATGGGCCTGTACGAAAAAGATGGCATCGCGCGCGAGCGGGTGCTCATCAAGGTTGGCAGCACCTGGGAAGGCATTCAAGCGGCGGGTCTGCTTGAAAAAGAAGGCATTCACTGCAATCTGACCTTGTTGTTCAGCTTTGCGCAGGCGGTTGCCTGTGCGCAGGCAGGCGTCACGTTGATCTCCCCCTTTGTGGGTCGTATTTACGACTTTTACGTCAAGGCTGGCGGCGGCAAAGACATTGCCCCCGAAGCAGATCCAGGGGTCACGTCGGTCGAACGCATCTATACGTACTACAAAAAGTTTGGTTACAAGACCGAGGTCATGGGCGCCAGCTTTCGCAAGGTCGAGCAGGTCATCCGCCTTTGTGGCAGCGACTTATTGACCATCAGCCCTGAACTTCTCACCGAGCTCGCTTCGCGCGACGGAGAGATTGAACGCCGCCTCGATCCAGCCAAAGCCGCCTCGGTGAATCTGGAAAAACTGGATCTCGACGAGAAGGCTTATCGTTTCCAGCACAATCAGGATCCGATGGCAGTCGAGAAACTCTCGGATGGCATTCGCAAGTTCTGGGAGGACGGCCGCAAGCTTGAGGCTTACGCCCAGGAACTCGTCTCAGCCCAGGCTTAGTTCACAAAAAGTCCGACGGCCGCGCCGGTACAACACGTTGCGATCGTACCGGCGATGATGCTCTTGCCACCCATCGATACGATCTCGGCCCTTCGCTCGGGCACGGCCGCGCACAGGCCGCCTAGCAAAATGCCGAGGCTACCGAAATTGGCAAAGCCGCAAAGGGCGTAGGTCATGATGGTTCGTGATCGATCGCTCAATGCGCCCGCGGGCAGGTTCGACATCTGCAAGTACGCGAGAAACTCGTTCAGGATCGTTTTCGTTCCCATCAATGCACCCGCTGTCTCCGCTTCGTTCCACGGAATTCCCATCAACCATGTGACGGGCGTCATGGCCCAACCGAGGGTGCGCTGCAGCGAGATCGGTGCTCCGCCAAGGTTGGGCAGAAATCCGAGCGCACCGTTGACGAGGAAAACGAGCGATACGAGAACAATGAGCGACGCCACGACGATGAGCAGCACTTCAAGCCCGGTTTTGGTTCCAAGCGTGATCGCATCCATGGTGCTTTTTGCCGCACTCATCGGTTCGGGCTCCACAACACCCGTATCGGCAAATACGGTCGTTTCCGGGATCATGGCCATCGCGATGGTCACGGCAGCGGGGGCGCTCATGATCGAGGCGATCATGAGATGGGCGGCAGCATGAGGAACGACCGGCGATATGACGGATGCGTACACGACCAGCACGGTTCCCGCGATTGACGCCATTCCCGCCGTCATCAACACAAACAACTCAGAACGTGTCATACGGTTCAAGTAGGCCCGTACGAACAAGGGGCCCTCGACCATCCCGACGAAAACGTTCGCCGCGGTCGACAGGCCAACGGCGCCGCGGATGGCAAAAGTCTTTTGCAACACCGCGGAAAACAAACGCACGATGGCCGGTAGAATTCGCCAGTAGGTCAAAACCTCGGTCAGCGCGCTCACGACCAGGATGAGTGGCAAGGCGCGAAACGCGAGAATATAGGTCGCGCCGGGTTTTGAAACCTCAAATGGCGCGGGTCCGCCGCCGAGATATCCAAACACGAGCTGTGTCCCTGCCTCCGTCG
>JAYUPZ010000115.1:0-4792 GCA_043759805.1 Myxococcales bacterium
ATGTGTGCACCCTCAAGCAAGATCGCCTCGCCCGACAGACCAAGCGATTCCAGGCTTTTTACCCGGACGACGTTGAAAAGGATCAGGTCATAAATGTCAACGAAGTAGCCGAGAGCAGCGACGACAACCGCGAGCCCGATGGCACGACGGCTACGGGGCGCCCCGGCGGTGGGGAAAGAATCGTTGGTTTGGGGAGCGCTCACGGGCGCGGACAATACCCCGGCTTTCGTCCCATGGGGACTGCTTATTGCCCCTTTGTGTGCCGTTCGGAAAGCTGAGTCGCAAGTGGGGCCCGTCCGGTCGCACGCAACCGTTCCAGATAGGCTGGCAGTTCGCCCCGGGTGTGCTTGGGTCCACCTTCCGCGAGCACCGTCATGAGGGGATCAGGATGTTCGCTGTTCTTGAGATTCTCGTCGATCCAGGCCTGCAACATTGCGCGCCCCTGTTGTACCAAGGACGGCCTTTGCACGGCGAGGTCGTGTTCTTCGTGTCGATCGTGTTGCAGCTCAAATAGCATCACCTCGGGATAAAGGTGGTACGCATCGTGCCAGGTGAAAATGAACAGCCACCTGCCTGCGTCGGGTCCGCCCGTCACATCCCAGCGCACTGCCCGCTGACAGGCCCAGGCACCTTGAGACAGGACGAGATGTTCGCGTCCTACGATTGTGCTATGGTTGCGAAGTTCCGACGCAAAGCTTTTGCCATCCCACACCTCGGGCACTTTCCCTCCGGCAAGCTCGACCAGCGTTGCCGCGAGATCGATCTGGTAATGCAAGCTCGTATCAGACGTTCCTTGCCTTGCATCTGTAACACCGGGCCAGCGCAGGATGAACGGCACGTGGCAGGTGTGCTCGTCCGCCGTCTGGTGATCGCCGTAGACGTTGAGCTCACCGAGGTTCTCGCCGTGATCCCCCGAGATCGCGATGACGGTTTCGTCGCGCAATCCCTGTTGTTGTAGCAACGCGAGGATACGTCCTATCTGCGCATCGGCATAGAGCACGCCTGTGTCGTATCCATCAAACAGAGCACGGGCCTCTTTCATCGACTTCATCGCGAGTGGCTGACGGGGATAGTCCCAGCGCAATTCCGGTGGCGGCACATCGCTGTATCCGATGACCTCGCTTGCCGAATGCGGTCCACATCCGGCAACGTGTTGGGCGCGCACATTTTCGCTGTACCACGCGGGCGTCGGACTATTCGCAAAGGGCTCGCCAAACGCAACAGGGGCACGATAAGGCATGTGGGGATCCCAGAAATGTACATGCAGGAACCAATTCTCGCGATCGCGATTCCGCTCTAGCCACTCGACGGCCTTGTCGCCAATCACATCACCGGTTTCAAGCCCGCGCAATCCGGGGTTCTGGATCTCGTTGAAGTTGGCATAAAAGTGTAGGGCCGAGTGGCGTTCGCCAAACGAGCTGATGGTTGCGGTGTAAAGGTCGACATCGCGCAGGCAGCGCATGAATGTGTTGCGGTTCCAGGTCGACGCGAATCCGCGGCTGGCGCCTTCGGGAAAAGGCTCAGCACGGGTGCCGCCGTGGTTTACGACACCGGTGTGAATGCCGAATCGACCGCTGAAAAATGCGGTTCGGCTGGGCAAGCACGGGACATCGGAGGCATAGACGCCGTCGAACCGTAGTCCCTCCCTCGCAACGCCGTCGATGTTGGGGCTGGTGTTGCGCGTGTACCCGTAGCAGGACAGGTGATCTGGCCTGAGGCAGTCGATGTCGAGGTACAGAATGCGCATGATGGGATTGTAGCCCGGAACGAAGGGCGAGGGTGCTTGTCGCGTGCGCGCGACCGGGTTAGGGTTCGACGGTGCTTCCTCTTCCGTCGACCGTCACGCTCTCCGGCGATTCTCTGGAATCTCTGACCGTTTGCAACCGCCACGCGCGGGCCCGCATTTTCTTGCAAGGGGCACACGTTTTGTCCTTTCGGCCGGTGGGCGAGGGCGAGTTGTTGTGGAGCAGCGTCCGCAGCCAATTTGCACCCGGCAAGCCGATTCGCGGCGGCATTCCGATCTGCTTTCCCTGGTTTGGTGCCGGGTCGTCCCCGGCTCATCCGGCCCACGGTTTTGCCAGAACAACGCCTTTTGAATGTGTACGGGCCGAGGATTCCGCCGATGGCGCGACCCATCTTCGGTTTCGCCTGGTCGACAGCGAGTCCACCCGCGCGTGGTGGCCACATCCCTTCGCAGCCTCGGTCGACATCACGGTGGGCGCCATGTTGGTAATGGCGTTTACCGTTGCCAACACGGGCGATGCGCCGTTCTCGTTCGAGGAAGCGTTACACACCTACTTCGATGTGGCCGACGTGCGCCACGTTTCTGTGGCGGGTCTCGAGGACGCGTCATTTTGGGACAAGGTTGCGGGTGGTGCGGCACCGACCTCAATGCCGGGTCCGATTCGCTTCGAGGCGGAGACGGATCGGGTTTACAACGCGACGACCGCGCCGACGCGCATCGATGATCCCGATCTGGTGCGCTCGATCGTGGTCGAAAAGGAAGCGTCACACACGACCGTGGTGTGGAATCCGTGGGTGGCGAAGGCGGCACGAATGGCGGACTTCGGCGATGACGAGTGGACAGGCATGGTCTGCGTCGAAAGTGCCAACGCAGGGTCGGACAGGGTGACCTTGCAACCGGGCGAGACGCACAGGTTGGTGCTACGGGTGGGCGTGCGGCGGTAGGGGATATGACGACCAAAATCCTGAGTACAGCGTATTGGGTTTTCGTGACGGTAGCCTGCGTTTAACCGGGCACCAACGCCACTCGGAAGGACAATCTCTTCGGGCTCGATGAACGTGCTTTGGCGAATCGTACAAAAGAGTTCGAGGCGCAGGATCTGGTTTTTGTCGAGAGGGTGCTAAGAGCAGCGCATCGGTACGATTCGGACTGGAATTGCGATTCAGGCCGAAAATTGGTGGCGGGATGCTTGACGGTACGAAGCGTTGCTGGATTTTGCGAACCCGTCGCGGGATTCCCCGTTGTCTTTCGCGACAGTTCGCATGCCGTGATCGAACGTGTGCTTACTGACGGAAATGGCGTCGCGACCATTTGTGGGATGAAAGATGGCGAGATCATCGTTGAGGTCGCTGGACCCGGAGTAAGCGGTCGGATTTTTCCTACGTCGGTCATTTACAACCAAAAAACGGGTACGTATCACCAGTTTTCCTTGGTGAAGCCGTCGAAGCATACAATGTATCTGGCTGAACTGGACGTGGAGATTGTGCTGAAAGGAAGCGCTCCGGATCGGACGTTGGTGTTTTCTACTTCCGGTAAGTGTTCTTTTCGCGGCTTTCTTGAAAACCGGTGCTGCGAAATTTTCGCATCGAAGGATTCCGCGACCGGAAACTACCTGGCCGATGGTTGCGGGAATACCCGGAAGGTTATGTGTGAGAAGGGTAGTGATGTCGGGGGCCGGAGTCCTCGTTGAAAAGTCCCCTCAATGGGTGTCTTCAAATTTCGCGTCTGTTTCTTTGAGGATAATGTACGTTCGGTGGATCCCGACGGCAGGCGACAAGTTGACCATGGTCGTTGACCATGGTATGAATACAGATGCGAACAATTCAGGTTTCAGAATTTAAGGCGACCTGTCTCGCGGTTCTTGAGCGTGTCCGAAAAACGGGGGAGCCGATATTGGTGACCCGATTCGGCAAACCCATTGCCGAGGTCGTTGCGCCATCGCCCCCGGCTGCAGCGAAATCGTGGATGGGAGCATTGCGAAACAACGCGAGCATCGAAGGCGATCTGGTTGCGCCGGCGACGGACCCCTCAGACTGGGAAGCCCTTCACAAATGAACCTATTGTTGGATACGCATATCTGGTTGTGGAGTTTGTTACAGCCCGAGCGGCTGTCTAAACGTGTTGCGAAACGTCTCTCCGATCCGGAGAATCAATTGTGGCTTTCTCCCGTCAGTGTCTGGGAAGCGATTGTTCTTGCGCAAAAAGGACGCATTCGCGTGCAAGGTGATCCCGTTGCCTGGGTTCGCGGTGCCTGTGGTGTCGGGCCTTTCCGCGATGCACCCCTCACTCGCGAGATTGCGCTCGAAAGTCGAATGTTGAATATGTCCCACGAAGATCCGGCAGACCGTTTCATCGCGGCCACGGCGCGCGTACTCGAGTTGACGCTGGTGACAGGCGACGCGAAGCTTCTGAAGCTGAAGGGTCTTTCGCTGATGGCGAACGCCTGATGGTTTCCGCTTACCGCGCCCGTTCCGCCCGAATTGCCTTTCGCGTCTCCTCGTAACCCAGCTTCACCGCTGCCTCAAACGCCGCACCTTTGCCTGCCATGGCCTCCGTCGGCAATGCAGGCGCGTGAATCACGATCTCCAATACCGGGCAGCGCATGTCCCTGCTGCTCACGCTCGGCTGTCCCGTCACATTGACCGCCAGCAAGCGAGCTTCGGGAAACAACCGACAGGTGTCCTCAATCGGCGTGGCCGCGACGCGATCGGCACCCGGATCGACATAACCCTCTTTCACCGGATCGAAGGCCGGAAAGATGTACGGGTTCGCGACGCTCTTGCAAACCGCCTCGGCCAGGTTTCCGCGCGACGCGACCACCAGTGCCATCTTGGTGTCACTTTTTTGCTGGAAGAACGTCCCGTAAGCCACCGGCAAATGCTCAATGGTCACGTGACCGTAATACGAATCCAGGGTTTCACGAAACCGGTCAAGCTCGATTCGTTCGGTCGCCTTTGCGCCCAGCGCTGCGCCCGCACCGATTGCCCCAAGGATGGAATAAGGATCCCCCGCCGTTGCGACCGCTGCCAGCGCGCCGCCTACGATGGC
>JAYUPZ010000116.1:0-4791 GCA_043759805.1 Myxococcales bacterium
ACTTCACGCAGGTATTCCATTGTGTGACGTTTGGGCTGCATCGGATAGGTCTCGGGATCGTCGACCATACCCACCACTTCGATTTGCGTTGCGCGTAGTTCGACCGCCTGTTCTTTTCCTTGAGATTCCACGACGACGCCCGTTACCGCGATCGCGCACCCGGCACCGAGATGCAAGATTTGATCGGTGTAGTTGGGCAACGAGGTGTCGGCGACGACCTGAATCGGATCGAAGCCAGAACCGTCGTGGAGATGGATGAAGGAAAGCCCTGCCTTCGAGTCCCTTCGGGTCCGAACCCAACCGCGAACGGTCGCCTCGCTACCAATGGGAACGATTTTACGCAGGATCTCGGCGGTGGAATGGATGGGGGCCGTCACGACACCGATTATAGACGACCTCCGCGCGAACTGGCCGCTTTTCCCAACTGTGCGTAAACTGAATCCATGGCAACCGGTCGAAACAAAACCCCCTATTTTGTCCGGCCCCGAACCGCAGTCTTGACCCGCGGATTTGACCCAAAGCTTTCGGTCGGATCGGCCCGACCGGCGGTTTTCCGCTCGTCAACCTACGTCTTTTCCAGCCCCGAGGCCGCTGAGCGTGCGTTTCGTGTTGCGCTTGGGCGATCGGCTGCTTCCGAGGGCGAAAACATCGATCTCATCTATTCGCGGCTTTCACATCCGAATGCCGAGATACTGGAGGATCAGATTACGCCACTCGAACCGAGGGCAGTTGACGCTGCGGTCTTCAACTCGGGCATGGCGGCGATATCGACACTCTTTCTGCAACTCTGCCCGCCCGGTTCGGCATTCGTTTACACCACGCCCATCTACGGGGGCACCCAACATCTCATTCACCAGGTGTTGGAGCCGCTTGGCATCCGGGCTGTTGCCGCCCCAGCGGGCAATTCCGCGGCGATTGCCGAGGCGATCGAGTCAACGCCCAATCTTCGACTCGTTCTCATCGAAACGCCTGCAAACCCGACGCTTATCATGACGGACATCGCGGATGCAGTGCTCGCGACCCGACGCAGGGGCGCCGAACGACCCCTCGTGGCCGTGGACAACACCTTTATGGGACCCGTCTTTCAACACCCGCTCGAACTCGGCGCCGACATTACCGTCTACTCGGCCACCAAATTTTTGGGTGGGCACAGCGACATTCTGGCGGGGGTGATTCTCGCGAACGATCAGGCGATCATCGACGGTTTGCGTGGCCTGCGCGCGGTACTGGGAAACATATTGCAACCCGACGAGTGCTGGATCCTCGATTCGCGCTTACCGTCCGTGGATCTGCGCATGAGCCGTCAGAGCAAGAATGCCGAGCGCGTGGTTGCCGCTCTCACTGACCATCCGAAGATTAAACAGCTGCTCTTTCCCACTCGATTCTCGGAACCGCAACAGGTCTCGATTTACAACCGCCAGTGCAGCGGGCCTGGTTCCGTCATCGCCATCGATCTCGGGACGAAGTCGGCAGCGTTCGATTTTCTGCGCCGCCTGAAAATCACCAAAAACGCTGTCAGTCTCGGCGGAATTGAATCCCTCGCCTGCCATCCTGCGACCACCACGCACTCCGAGCTGAGCGCCGAGGAACAGCAAAACACAGGTGTCACACCCGGCCTGGTCCGGATCTCGGTCGGCGTCGAGGATGCCCGCGATTTGGCTTCCGAGTACACCTCAGCGCTTGATGCGCTGTAGATGAGGTTTGATCTCCACCCGTGTAGGACTCGTTCCTACATAGACGAAACTCGGATATCCGGTGATGATGGGACCCTAAATTTTGACGAACGCAATGAAAACTCGATTTCCCGTCTTGCTCACGCTGACGATGGCCGTTCTCCTCGCAGCCTGTGCGGAAGAAGACGCGGACCGCAGCGGTTTTTTGGTATCGGTCGTGAACTACAGTGGAAGCGCACCGGTACCAAGCCATCTGACCGTCAACTGGTATTCGAACGAAGGCATTTTGTTTGAGAATCAGCGCGTACCGGAAACCGGGAAACTGCAGCCGGAGGGCGCAGCACTCGCGACCATCGTGATCGACACCGATCTAAGCGTGATGGGAACGCGACGCGTACTGATTCGCAGCTACAACGAAAAAAACGAGCTGCTCGCCGAGGCTGCACAGCGCGACTTGATGGTTCCCCTCGGTCCGCCACGCAAACAGCTCAACGTCAAGCTCGTTCAAGGCGCGCTTGATGACGGTGACATGGACGGTGTTCCGGATCTTGCGGACAACTGCCCGGAGGCGGCAAACGTGAAGCAGGCCTCGCCTTGTCCTGCAAGTCCCGACTCGGGTGTCGATACGATGAAGCCGATGCCGGTCCTCGACACCAATGACATGTTGGTCGACATGCGGGTCGAGCCACCGATGGACACCATGCCCGATTTGAGAATGATGAACACGGACCTTCCTGCGGGAAACATCATTGTGAATCCTGGATTCGAGGACGGGACCACCGGTTGGACGATGGTCATCGGTACCGCAGCTGCCAAGGGGCCTGGGAAATCAGGTAGCAGTGCTTTGTACATTTCAGGGGGCGATGGTTATTGGCGCCAAAAGATCGGCACATTTTACGACGATGCCACCTACCTACTGAGCGGTTGGGGTAAAGGCGTGACAAATTCTTCGAAATGCAGGATTGGCTATCAATACAAGCGATCAGACAATTCGAACCCGAGCGAGTTTGCTCTTCTTTCATCGGCGAATTTCGGTCAAACTAAAATCATGTTCACCGTACCCAAGGGCGCCACCAACCTATTCGTAATCCTTCAAAATTTCGACGAGCCCGAGTGCGCCTATGACGATCTCGAACTCACCGTAATGCGATAAAGCGTCTCCATCCTTTCGATGAGTCCCCAATGCAGAGAACCAATCGAATCCCTGCATCGTCGCCACGTGAAATCGCGGAATGTTATTCCCGAAGACTGCAAAGAGCGGCGATATCCTCGGGTGAAACCTGTTCGGCAAGCGCCCCTGCGAACATGACGCTTCGACGTTTGGCGTCGGAACAAGGATCGGTTATCGGGTGTCCTGTGATTGTGTGACCGCTTGAGCAGAAATCCTTCAGCCCAAGAACGTGGCCGATTTCGTGCATCACAACGGCCAGCAATGAAACACGAGCGATCTGTGTTGCGTTTTCTTGATTTACGGTCTTGCCATCGACATTGAACGAAAACGCCGCTGCGTTGATTTCGACATCGGCTTCCCCTTCATTGTGATTCTGTGCCGGTTCGGATACCACGGTCGTCATCCCCATGGCCCGAAGCGGATACGTCGTGGTGTGTCCACAGGACTTGTTTTTGCACCAAACGTCCTTTCGAAACGCGATCAGGTTGATTCCGTCCTTGCCCACTCTCCAACGCGGGGCGGGTTTGGCTACGCTGACCACGAAACGGCTACACGGGACATTCCACCGCTGCGCGGCCACCCGCACAGTGTTTTGCCAATCGTCTGGTGAAATACCAACTGGTAGATCCTGCGCGCTGGGTGTCAACACCACCGATTTCTTTTGAGTGGGTTTGGTGTTGCGGCAGCCGAGTGCAGAAAGCACGACCAGTATCGGCCAGATCTTCACTGTTGCGGTGCCGCATCGCCCCGATAGCCGACGTATTCGATGCGTACGGCGTAGCGTTCGCTGCAACCGTTCGGGAGGCAATCCGATCCCCACCATGACAGCTGCATGGCATCTTCGAGCGGTGCAGTCATGTTGCGAGAAAGACGTCCACCAATCGACGTGGTGACGCTGCGTTCCCCACAAGTAGCCGCGGGCCCGACGCAATCCAGTCCCAATTGTCCGTCGGTGCGTGTTTGGCAACTCGCGAGAAGCCCAGCATAGGGCTGGGGAACTTCGCCCGCTGCCCCCCTCACTACCTTGCACGTATTCCCCTCACGTTCGAATGCCCTACCCGCCTTCACGTCGAACGACATCCCTACAAGCTGTACGGGTCCGCAGTTTTCAGGAAAGTCCGAAATCTTCCCGGTCACCGTGACACGAAATACATCACCTTCCTCGAACTCGGGTGAGCAATCCTCCTCAAATAGTTAGCACCCTGACCCGAAGGCCGCCACGAGCGCCATGATCCCACGAACGATATGCCCGGTATTCACAATGTACCCAATTTACTCGACCTCACAGATTTCACGATTGTTCGCGTGCAGTTCGATGCGACCCCCTGAGGCTGGAGTCGCCTCGACCTTGAGACGCACCCCGTATCCCGCCGTAATTGTGGATGGATCAACTCAAAATGACCATCAAACACCTAACTCCCAAGGGATTCTCAACCACCTTCGGTTCACTCCAGGTGCCGGGGTGCAATCAGGGTGATCTCACCGTGACGATCGATGCACCGTATATTCACGAACCCGGGTAGGCTTACATCGCATGCGCGGATGATCACCGGGTCATCCGCGGTGCTAGGCTCGGCCCATCATGTCCGACCGCATCCGATTGTCGCCGAATGGCCCCGAAGTCTCGCGTTTTGCGTATGGCACGTGGCGTCTCATGCGCGATCCTGAAGGCCACGAACCGGCGCGCGTCGCAAACAAGATTGCCGCGTGTCTCGACCGCGACATCACCAGTTTTGACCTCGCCGACGTGTACGGCAGTTACCTGTGTGAAGCGGTATTCGGCGAGGGTCTTTCGAGTCATCAGGGGTTGCGCCATCGAATCGAGATCATCACGAAATGTGGCATCTCGACCTTGTCACCGCAGCGTCCGCAAAACCGAATTTCTCACTACGATTTTAGCGAAAATTACATCATTGCGTCGGCCGAGCAATCTCTCAAGCACCTCAA
>JAYUPZ010000117.1:0-9987 GCA_043759805.1 Myxococcales bacterium
CAGGCCCAGATCCTCGCGCAAAATGCGATCGGTTCCTGCGAATCGCCCATCGGGATAGCTTTGCTTGAGTGCAGCTTCGATTGCCGCAAACGCCCCGGCGGGATCCGCCGTTTTCAAGAGCGCCATTGCCAGCATGTGGTGTGAGGACGGATGGTCCGGTCGCTGCTCGACGAGCTTGCGCAAACAATCGACTGCGAGTGCAAGGGAAGCTTTGTCCGCGAGACGCTCAAGATATCCGGAAACGAAGCGGCGCAGATCGGTGCGCGATGGAAAAAGATCGATGATCGAGCCGAATACCCGCGCAGCCTCGCCATAGTTTGAAAGCGCACGCAACGCTTCACCCAGTGCTACGATTGCAAGCACATCGCCGGGCTCGCGCATGCGCCACGCAAGCGCCTTGCCATGTGCCGCTTTTGCCTGGCCGTTCTTTATCATGCCCATAATTGCGGCAAGTTCACCTGAGAGCGCGGGTGGGCCCGAAAGCGGAGGGGCGACAACCGATTCGGAAGAAGCCAGCGCTGAAGGTTCTGCGCGTCGCCCTCGGCTCGCCCCACCCCGAGCCAGAGCGCCGCCCTCACTCGCGGAACCTACAAGACCCCCCAGCGCGTCGTCAGAGACCCGCCGAGCCGGCGCCGAAGCAGGAGGTGCCGGCGCCGCCCGTGATCGCGATGGCGAGGGTGCCTCGTTTGCCTGCACCGACTTTTCCTCGGCAACCGCCTCGTCCTTGTCGGCTGATTCCGCACCCTCGGCCTCGCGCCCGTCGGCCGTTTCGCTCGACTTTCGTTTCGCCAGATCCGCATCGCCCTTGTTGTCTCGTTCCGAACGCGCGATCGGCTTTGGATTGTTGATCGGCACGAGCACTTGCTCGCGGCCCTTGCGGTTCATCACCTCAATGCCACCGCCACCGACAATCAGAATATCGGCCAGCGCACGTCGGTCGATGCCAAAGCGCTGATAGTCAGCCTCGGTTTCCAGCACAAGCAGTGCCGTGTAGTCGCACAATACGCGGTATTGCGTCGACAGATCGATCATTTGCTTCACAAGCGCGGCGCGCAGATCCGTGTCACCCGTGGCGAGACCATCGCGTTGCTCTGCCAGCCGTCGCAGGCGCGCATTTGCCCACTCGCGCTCAAGCAGGGGACGTTGCACCTTTGCGACCCGTGACTTTTGTTCATCCGCAACACGGACATCGCCCACCATGACGACAAGCGGCTTTTCGGGTGGAAGATCCACAAACACCAGAACCTCGTCTCCAGGTTGAACACCATCCAGGCGCTCCGGCCACACCCAGCGCGCACCCGGCACCTTGATCTGAAGACCCGAACGGGTGTTCGAGCGCATGCGGTTCGCAAGCTCTGTATCCGGCGCCTCGGAATCGAGGACCATGCCATCCTGCGCCAGCGCGCCGCGCACCAGGGCCGAAAGCGCGGCGTCGTCGCGAATACCACCCACGGCCAATACGTCAACGCGCTTAATGCCGATCGTGGACAGCGCGCGAACCCGCTGGCGCAACACGTCCCCATCCGTATCACCCGCCGTGCGAACGCCATCGCTGACGATTAACATCCGATCTGCACGTTCTGGTGCCTTTGCAAGGCCCGCGAGCGCACCGGCCAGATCAGACGCTCCCTCGGCCCTGCGTTGCAAAAGCCTTTGTGCATCGTCGTCTCCCCAGCCACTGGCCTTGCCGCGGTAAAAAGTCTGCATGGTTTGATCAAAGACCATCACCTGCAACTCGAAATCACCCGTCGCCCGCAATGCCGCAATTGTCGTGCTGAATTTTCGCACCTGCGCCTCAAAACCGAGCGCCCGCGAGGCGCTGGTATCAAACAGCACCATGAGATTCGACACGCTGGCCGCCGTCGTTTTCCCTCCGGAAATCGGCATGATGCGCGCCACTGCGAGGTTGTCATGGCGCAGGCCGATGCGTTCATCGGCTCCGCGTGCACGACGGTCGACCACCAGATCGCGATCCGGGCGAAAGTCCTTGCGTTGCGTTTCCACAATTTCTTGACGGGTCACAGCACCACCCAGGGACGATGCAGCCCCTGCCGAAACCGTACTACGCGCAACCAAAATGCGTGCATCCAGCTCGCGCAGTTTCGGCAATCCGACAAGCGGGACCGTGTAGGGGCCATCGCTTTTTGTAAGCGTTTGCGAATACGAAATGATGAGTTCTTTTTCGCTGCGCGCCGGGATCGGAAACACGCGCGCGGAAAACTCGTTGCCGGCCTCGTTCTCGAGCAGTGCGGGATCCTGGCGGCGATGCAAAAAATCCTCGTAGGCACGCCGAGCCGCCTGACGCTCAACCACTTCGCCTTCCATCCAGTTGCCCGAGATCTTCATGGCGAAACGACTGATGGTGGCACCCACGGGCAAGGTGATGCGAAAACGGCCTTCCCGAACGCGATCCTCGGGGTTGTAAAAGCGCAGGTGAATCTCCGTGAAGGCCAGCGGATCCTCGACCACGCCGCGCACCTTTACCGACACAAGTTCAAGGCCTGCCCCGTCCGATGAGGTCAGCTCAAAAGGCGCGGGACCCACCGCGATGGGCCCGGGTCCGCCCTTGGTCGGTAGCAAGACCCTCCTTTGCTGGGCCACTGCCGGAAGCGCGTGGGTGAACAGTGCCAGGGCCATCCCGGAGAAGGTTCGTCGGGTCGTTGTCATGGTGCCTCTCAAAGTAGATGTCATCCCATCCGCTTGCAACGCACGGCCCACAACGAGGATCTAAACCCGGGTACGAAACCAGCCGGTAATGCTCAGGCGCTGTTTGTGGCTCGGCATCACCTCGTGCCAAGTGTCGGCACTCAGGAACAAGAGCAACTTGCCCCAGCTCGGCGCAACCTCTGTCCGAATGACATTCGAGTGCTCACCATCGTAGATGCGCAACTCGCCACCATCACCGCTACACCAATTCGGATTGAGATAGAGTACAAACGTAACACATCGGCGATCCGAATCCGAAAAGCAATCCCGATGGCGATCGTAATGCTGGTTGTTCTGATAGATCGCCATATGCGTCTCGAAGTCATGCAATCCGAGGAAAAACGTGCGATTGAGGGTTTCGCGCAGAAGCTCAAGTTTGCCACTCAGTTCGGTTTGAACCGCGGTGAGGTTCTCGGGATCAACCCAGCACACCTCGTCCGAACGAACCACTGCGTCGACGGCAAATGCCGAACCTCGGCGAATACCAGCGGGTGTAAAGGCGCGGGCGTCCCGCAGACTCAACAGCTCTGTTCGCAACGCCTGAAGCAGCGGCTCACCGAGCCAGCCGTCCATGACGCCCCACTGTTGCTGTTCGAGCTGCAGCAAGAGGCTTTCCAAGAAAGCATCGTGCGCTATGGTTACAACCTTCGCAACATGGCTGACCTGCAACGCTTTGCCTATTTCGCGCGCTTCATTACCCAGCGTTTTCCGCGCGGTCGCGTTTATGACGTGGCCGGTGGCAAGGGAATGCTGAACATCGAATTGTCAAAGCTGGGCTACCAGGTCACAACCTTCGACCAACGGCACAAACATCTCGATGTGCCCTACGAACAACGCACGTTCACCCATGCGGAACCTTGCACGGCCGATCTCGTCGTGGGGATGCATCCAGATGGGGCGACCCGGCTCATTGTCGAGTACGCAGCGCAACATCGCATTCCGTTTGCCATTGTGCCCTGCTGCAGCGACAACAGCATGTCGTACAAGCAATGGATGCGGCATATCCACGAGCTGGCTGTGTCCCTCGGCTTTGCCAGTGTGGCAGAAGGCGAGTTACCGATGCGCGGTCGAGCCCGCGTATTGCACGGGCAATTTTCGCCTTCACCCTGAGCCTCGCGGCGATACGGTATAGTCACGCACCCATGATGATCCTCCGGAAGGCAGATGAACGGGGCCTCGCTGACCACGGCTGGTTGAAAAGCCGCCACAGTTTTTCATTTGCGGACTACCACGATCCGCAACACATGGGATTTCGCTCGCTGCGTGTGATCAACGATGACCGCGTGGCGCCTGGCGGTGGTTTTGGAACCCATCCACACCGTGATATGGAGATAATCTCCTATGTTCTCGAAGGCAGCCTGGAACACCGTGACTCGATGGGAACAGGCTCGGTCATTCGTCCGGGCGACGTCCAACGGATGAGCGCCGGAACCGGCGTCACGCACAGTGAATTCAACGGTTCAAAGGTCGAGCCAGTCCATTTTCTACAGATCTGGGTCCTCCCTGCGATCCGAGGCATCACGCCCAGTTACGAACAAAAACACTTCACCCGTGAAGATTTGCAGGGTCGCTTTAGACCCGTGGCGTCGCCAGAGGCACAAGACGGATGTGTTGCGATTCATGCCGACACGATCCTGTTCGCGGGTATTTTCCAAGCGGGCACGAGCGCGACCCATACAATTGCCTCGGGTCGCCATGCATGGATTCAAATCGCGCGCGGCAGCGCTCGGGTCAACGGTCAAATTTTGCAAGAAGGGGACGGCGCGGCGTTGTCAAACGAGCCCGTGGTACATATCGAGGGACTGGACGCCGCCGAATTGTTGCTCTTCGACCTTGCCTAGCTGGCCTAGCTCTGACATGACTCACTCCACATCTGAACCCCTTGTTATACCGGTTACCTCCATGAGGAAAAGCCAATCGGGAACCCGTATCGCCATGGTCGTGATCGCGCTGTCGGTTGTTGGCTCTGCGCTGGCGGCGATGTTCATCTCGTCGAGAGGCGGCGATGCCCTAATACCTTTGACCTCCTGTATCCCACTCGCAGCCTTCGTGTGGATGGTGCTGCAGGCGCGTCCCGTGCAAGGGCAACTGCGCTGGCAACATCCTACACTTTCGGTGCAAGAAGGACGAAGCCTCTGGCAGGCATCAGTATCACAAACCGAACTTGCCCCGTGGGTTCTCCCGGGCGTGGGAACGGTGCAGGGATCGGTTTTGATCCTCCACACGCGAAACGACGCGGGGCTGATACGCGTGCTGCATATCGCTGCGACCGAAGTGGCCCCACCGCCCACGCCAGAACGAACGGTCCCGGTGCAGCCGGATATGTGGGTTGCCCCGGCGGATCTTCGCAACCTCATCGCCGCGGTTGGTGTGAAGGATACCGCCCATGCCCCAAAACTTCCCGACGGTGAACATCGTTTTGCGCTGGTACGAAGGCCATCTGCGAGAGACTTCCTGGCGCAAATTCTGCCCTGGATGGGAACGATGGGAGTGTTGGGTCTGGCGGGTGTTTTGCTGGGGGAAACCGTATCCAAAAGTGAGACGGGCCTCATCGTGTTCGGTTTATTCAGCGCTCTGGTCATCGCGTACGGCATCCGTCGCACGATGAAGAAGGCCGGCGCGCAAAAACCGATTGTGACATTCTTGATACGGCCGCAGTCGCTGCAGCTGGTTGACGCGAAAAGCAATGTGATCTGGAATCTTGCCGGGCCTGTCCACGTAAACCGAAGCAACTACGTGTACCGGACAAAGTATTCGTCCCAACGACTCTCCGTGCTCTATTTTGGCCCGCCGGATAGCACCCTTCGAGTCGGCGTCTGGGATCCGCGCTATACCAACCCCGCGCATCCCGATGGTCCCGCACCCGACTACATCGTGGGAACTCCCGACTGGATACCGCTGCAAACGGCGTTGCAAGCCTGCAATGCGCGTCCGATAAACTAGGCAAGATCCGACCGGCCGTAGAATCGTCGGAAAAATGCATACCCAAGCAACAGCAGGCTGGCGTAGACGAGGGCGATGGTGACGTTAAAAACAATGATCGCCACCAGGCTTGCCATCGAAAGCAACAGCGCCACAAGCGGTATCCACGGATAGAACGGCGTACGATACGGGCGGAGTAGACCAGGTTCGTTCCGGCGCAGGCGAAACAAGGCCACGATCGAGATGATGTACATGGTCAGCGCTCCGAAGATCGCCATCGTGATGATCTGTTGCGTTTTCCCGGTTCCAAGCGCTGCAAAGCCGATCAGCATGTTCACAATCAATGCCGCGACGGGCGTACCTCGCTTCGCGTGCAACCTGGCCACCCAGCGTGGGGCATATCCCATGCGGCCGAACTCTAACGTAGCACGACTCCCCGCCAACATGATGCCGTGGAACGACGCCACGAGGCCACACAAACCCACGCCCACGAGCAGGTGGTAGAGCACATGCGATTCACCGACCACGTGTCTTATCGCAAGGGGCAACGGCTTGTCTGACATGGCACCGCTCGACTCAAACACGATTGCCTTCCAGCCGGCCACCCCAACCGCCGAGAAGAAAACTAGCAAGGCCAGAAAAACCAGCGTGATCATCGCCGTACCAAAGCCCCGCGCGAGATCTTTTTGTGGGTTCCGGCTCTCCTCGGCCACATTCGCGACGCCTTCGATGCAAACGTAGAACCAGATGGCGTACGGGATCGCAGGGAAGATGCCCCACCAACCGATGGCTGGCAATGCGTCGCTCGAAAATGCGGTCCACGAAAAATGCGGAAGCGTCACACCAGAAAAGATCAACAACTCGATTACCGCCAGCACGGTAACGCAAAGCTCAAAGACGGCGGATTGCTTCACGCCCAGGATATTCAGCAATGTGAAAATGAAATAGGCGGCCACCGCAAAAATGTTGGGTGAGACGCCCGGATAGAAATCCCCGAGGTAGGCACCGATTGCCGCAGCGATGGCGGGCATTGCAAACACGAACTCGACCCACTGTGCAGCGCCCGCTAAGAACCCCCATTTTTGACCCAGGGCGCGCCGTGCATAAATGAACGCGCCACCCGCGCGCGGCATTGCACAGGCTAGCTCGGCGTAGCTCATCACGAAGGTCGCGTAAAGCAAGGTGACGATGAGAGTCGCGGCCAAGAACCCAAAGGGCCCCGCGTGAACGAGGCCGAGGTTCCAGCCGAAATACATGCCCGAGATGACATAGCCGACCCCAAGCGCCCACAACATCAAAGGGCCGAGGGTTCGTTTGAGCTCAGGTTCCGGCATGCAGAGGAACCCAATCATACACCCGCCCAAACGCCCTCAGCGCTGCGTATTTGCTTCTCGAAAATGACCGTCGGGCCAGACTACGATTCGAGGATGTCTAACTAAAAGCCGGTTCCAAAACCTTCGAACTCCACGTCCGGATTCGCCAGTTCCTCGCCATCAGGACACTTTTTCTCTAACGCCACACAGCTGGGCGGATCGTCCGATTCGAAAAGCGTTTCTGGATCGAAGGTCTTGAAATCCACCGATGAACAGCTTGGTACTTTCGATGCGAGTTCCGACTGCTGTTTGGACTGATCATTGAGGCAAGCTTCAATTTCGGCAACGGTCGCCGGACAGTTGGCAGGCTTCGGACATGTGCGCGACTCGACTTTGATCGTGAGGGATTTGTTGCACTCGGTTACGACCTGTTCACAGGTCGCTTTTTCAGCACCCGTGGACCCGGCGCCCGCGCCGATACCAGCGCCCTTGCAAAAAGCCGTTTTGAAACTTCCATCCGAAATGAACGATTTCACAAAGGCATCTGCCGCGTCGCAAACTTTTTGAACTTCGGCTGCACTGAGTTCATTCACCGTTTTTGTGTCACTGACATCCGCCACGTTGAACGTGCCAGCGCCACCTTCACCGCCGCCACAAGCGGCCATCGCCAACACCATCGAAGCCAACATCCATCGGTTCTTTTTCATCGAATTCCCTTTTGCTATTGCGGATCAACTTGCAGACAAGTCCGGGGTAATCGACAGTCGACCCCGCTCCCTTGAGCAGCGCCGCAATGCGCTAGCCGAACCACTGTTGCGCCCGAGCTGCCAGGCCCCAGGCAACCGAGGTCAACTCCTCGCCTCCTCGCAATTTGTTGGCGCCAAAACGCGCGGCCAGGCGTTGCCGAACCACCGGTACGAGAGAGGAACCACCCGTCGCGAATACGGAGTCGACCTCCGTCGCCAAAATGCCCGCCTTATTCAACATGGTTTCAAGCGTTTGATCGATGGCGCCCAGTTCTTCCTCGATCCACGCTTCAAAATCGGCCCGTAGCACAGGCACCTTCAATCCCACTTCTGGAAACTCGAATTCACATTGGCTTGCCGACGACAACTGCACCTTCGTGCGTTCGACAGCACGATGCAGCGGCAAGCCCAGTTCGTCCTGCACGACGTTGATCATGCGGGTTATCTTTTGTGGCTCGGAGCTGCCCTGCGCGATGCTATCGAGCAAATGCAAAGTACGCGGCTCTTTCAAAAAAGACAGGTAGTGCCAGCGTCGAAGTTTACCAAACAGCGCGGAGGGAACAGGGGTCGAACGGCCAAACTCATCGCGATAGGTCGTCCCAAGGCCCAGTTGCGGCGCAACTGCCGCATCAATCACGCGGGCGTCGAAACTGTCGCCACCGATCCCGAGTCCTGATGTAGCCAGGATCGCCTTCGGATCACCCTGTGCTACTGATGGTCCAACCCGCACAAGAGAAAAATCGCTGGTACCCCCACCAAAGTCGGCAACCAGGATGAGCTCGTCGTGATCCAGCGTCGCCGCGTATCGAAGTGCAGCCGCCACAGGCTCGTATTCGAAAACCGAATCGCCGTAGCCCGCCTCGGTGAGTGCGGCCTGCATGCGCTGCAACGCCAACGCTTCATCAGCATCGGTTTCGGCACCCCAGTAGCGCACCGGTCGACCGACAACGAGACGCGCCCCGGGTGGCAAACCAGCCGCCGGACAAACCTGGCTCAGGTATTCGGCTATGAGCGATTCGAGCGAGTAGGAACGGCCCATGATGATGGTGCGTTTGAATACGTCGCTAGCCAGGTGCGACTTGATGGATTGCACGAGACGTCCATCGCCCCCACTTTCAAGAAAGCGGGCTATCGCAAATCCACCCGCGGTCGGCTTTTCACCCTCTTCGTAAAACAACACGGTTCGCCAGGTGGAGCTGTCAGGCAATCCGGGATTCGGAAGCGCGGCCAGCGTGATGGAACCGGCTGCATGGACAAGGCCTATCGCCGTATTGGTTGTGCCAAAATCGATGCCTGCGAAAGATTGCGTTGTAGCGCTCACCTCGGCATCTTTTTCACAGATGCGACGGTTTGAAAACAGAATCCTCTCGCGGCGGCACCGCATTTTCCAACACGGGCCGCCTCGACCTTCCCCAAACCCTAGGACCAAACTCTAAGGCAGTGAATGGAAGATCGGCAGGCCAGCCGGCGCCGGGAAAAAGGCGAGCGCCGTCGCGTATTCTACGCCCGTGCCGCTTATCTGAATCGTGCTCTTCGAGCCCGAGGAAGTGAGTTCGGTTGCTGCCAGCGCGGCGAGCTTGCCCGTTGCTCCCGCAAACCAAAGCGCGCCGCTTTCGTCAAACGCGAGACGCTCGGCCAAGCCAAGGACGTTTGTGCTGATTTGTACCACGGGCGTATAAGCAGCCGAGCTGGTCTGCTCTGCAGGCGTCACCCGCACAATATTTCCCGAGTAATTGACCCAGAGGTTTCCGACCTTGTCGAAGGCAAGACCTAGCGGATCGGTCAGGCCTGCAATCACCGGAGGACCCGACTGCGCGTCCAAGATGACATCCGGCGCGCGGCTGCCACTCGTCAACAAATTGGCCGCGTTGTAGCGCACCGGGCGAGAGGCAGCGATCCACAGGTTGCCTGCCGAATCAAAGGCCAACACACCTGCGGGACCGTCGAATCCCGTGATCTTGACGACCGGCATCGGCGCTCCGCTGGTCGCAATTTGTGCAGCACTGAACTTGATGATGGATCGATCGGCCACTTTGCCAACCCAAAGGTTTCCGGCAGCATCAAGCGCAAGGCTGGCAACCGTGGGAACGCCACCGCTCAAGAATGCGTCACCGGTAAGGACAACGTCCGCAACGGCCGGCGCCGTTCCAGCAATCGCGGCCGCAGGATAGCGTCGAATGCCTGTGTCGGGTTCGCCACTTGCTGCCCACAGGTTGCCGTCTTTGTCGAAAGCAACGTCGGCAGGACGGGGATTCATCTGTGTTACAGATGGCGCGGGGCTGCCCGTTGCACGCAAACTC
>JAYUPZ010000118.1:0-4767 GCA_043759805.1 Myxococcales bacterium
GCAGGACGCTCGGGCCTGGCTCTAAGCCTGTGCTCGCCCAACGAGCGTGACCGTGTGGCCGCGCTTGAAGAAGAACAAGGCGGGCCGGTGACATGGGGCAAACTTCCCCCGCTGAAACAAGACGTTCGCCCCACCCCGGTGCCCGTGGTGACGTTCTTGCTCGACGGCGGCCGCAGAGACAAACTTCGTCCTGGCGATATTCTGGGCGCACTCACGAGCGAAACCGCCTTGCCTGGCGACGCCGTCGGGAAGATCGACGTGCAGCCCGATCGCAGCTACGTGTCCATCAAACGTCTTCAGGTCGGCGTTGTCGACGCGATAGAAAAACTGCGCGTGAAAAAGCGTTCGTTTCGGATTGCACGCTTACGCTAGCGAGCCTGTTTCGCTTCCGAATTTGCGACCCTCGGCAGCGCTCAGCGTGGTCGTCCCACAGTTGACACAGGGCCCATTGTGGGGCAATGACGCGAAAGCGAAATTCGCAGTTAGACCCACAACCGAAGAAAACCGAGGCTCCCCTATGCAAAAACTTATCACGGCTCTATTCGCTTTTGGCCTGTGCGCTTTTGTTGGCGGCATGTTTGCCTGCGAATCGGAGGACGGATCGGCGAACGGAGTGAACTCACTTGATGCCGACTTTGGCGGTGTGACGATCAGAGCCGATACGTCGCCTGCTCCCCTTAATGGCCCTTTCGACGCCGCGGTTGACAGCGCAGCACAAACGGGTGGACCGCGCGCGTGGCGAGCGCCGCAGCTCATCGAGTCGAACAACACGGGCAGTGCCACTGACCCTCAGCTCGCAAGCGATCCGGCGGGCAATGTGCTCGCCGTCTGGTCCCAGATCGATGACGACGGCATCAAAAGCATCTGGACGAACCGGTTCGTCCCCGCCACCGGCTGGGGTAAAGCAGCGCTTATCGAAAACGCCATGAACCCGGCGGGCGATGTTCACATCGCGATGGACGCGCTCGGCAATGCCATTGCACTCTGGTCCACTTATGACGGCGGGCCGGTCAGTGTCTGGACCAGTCGCTACGTGGTTGGCACCGGCTGGGGAATGCCCGAACAACTCAGTATGTTTGCCGCGGCCGGTCCATTCGGGTTGTCCACCGACGTTGCAGGCAACACGGCCGGTAACACGGTTGCGGTCGCCAACGGCGACCAAAACATCTGGTCCCGATCCTATGTACCCGCCATGGGCTGGGCCGTCGCAGGCGGCGTGCTTGACAGTGTCGTTGAGGGTGCGCGTTCGCCTCGGATCGCGGTCAGCCCCGGCGGCAACGCGATAGCGGTGTGGTACCAAAGCGACAACACTCGGTTCAACGTTTGGACCAATCGATACGTCGTTGGCACGGGATGGGGCACGGCCACACTGCTCGAGACCGCAGATGGTGAGGCCTACCATCCCAGGGTTGCGATCGACAAATCCGACAACGCGATGGCGATCTGGCTGCAGGAGGATGGCAAGCGCACCCGCAAGCTTTGGGCCCGCCGCTATGTCGTGGGCACTGGATGGGAGACCGCCACGCAGGTTGAAATGATCAACGGTGTCGCAGTGGACGAACACCCGCGCCTCGTCGTCGACGCCATCGGCACCGTCACCGTAATTTGGGCGCAGGGAACGGTGCTTTCTGGTACCCAAAGCATTTGGTCCAACCGCTACGTGGTTGGCACAGGATGGGGCGTACCGACCCTGGTTGAAACCGAACCGACTGGTGCGTATCTGCCGCAACTTGCGGTGGATCCTGCCGGAAACGTCATCGCAGTCTGGGAGCAATTGCAAGTCACCAACGGCAACCACCACCTGTGGGCCAATCGCTTCGTACCCGGCTCCGGTTGGGGCACCGCCACGTTGATCAAAAACAACAGCACGGGCAGCGCGTACAAACCGGATGTTGTGGTCGACGCCGCCGGCAACGCTGTGGCGGTGTGGTACCAATCCGATGGTGGCCGCCACGATATCTGGGCCACCGTCTATCGCTAGTATTTTCCCGCGAAGAGGGCTTTACTTCTGCGAGTAAACACCGCAGATAAACTCCCTCTTTCCCGGAGGGGGCTGCGCCGCATAGGCCGCAGCGGGCTGCGAAGCGCGATACGGTTGGTACGCGCCAGTGTTGTACTGACAACTCCGATCCCTGCTCAACCGCGTTCGAGCAAGGGTGGGTAACGCGACGGATGAAATACGATGGACCGCGCGATCGACGATGAGATGGCATCCAACCTCGCGACCCTTCTTCCAGGCAGCATGAACAACTTCGCTCAGCGCCATATTGGCCGGATAGGTTAACTCTATGATGCCGACGGACACGTACTCGCGCGGCGGTACCTTGTCGATATACCATTCGACGTGCTCACGATAACCGCGCTGAAAACTCGCCGTTTGCATGAACGACGTTTGGACACACGCCCCAGAAGTGAGCGCAATCAACACACCGAGTACGGGAAAACGAAGTTTCATTTGTATCGACGATTTTTGTACTATGCTTCCCATCCGCAACCGTAACCGGGGGCTAGAGGGGGAACGTACTCGCTTCGGCAATTGTTGAAAACCGCGTCCACGATGCTGCTCCGACGTTCCATCTTGGTAAGGTGGCACCCCTTTCCGACCCCGTGATTTCAATGATTTGGCGGTGTTCGGTAGTCGCGAAGGGACCTCGTGCTACTGGCGATGGATTGGGGCGGTTTCGTATTGCCGGGAAGCGCGTTAAGATGGAGGAAATCGATGAGCGTCACAGTTAAAGTTGTCGTGCCGGAGGGCGCCTTTTCCGTACTTCGAATCAGTCCAGGCGAGTTTCCGGCTGAGTTGATGCGAGCCGCAGTCACGAAGTGGTACGAATTGGGTTTGGTTTCCCAAAGCAAAGGTTCCGAGATCCTTGGTGTCAGCCGCGCCGAGTTTCTTCAAATTCTCTCGAACTATCGTGTCTCGCCGTTCCAAATCGACGACGAAGACCTTGCTGCCCAAGTTTCCCGTGGTTGAACTCTGGATTGTCAACGCGTCGCCGCTCATCGCGCTGGAACGCATCGGCTGCGTGCATGTGCTGGCGGCATTGGCCGTCGATGTCATCATCCCGGGGGCCGTGCTTGTCGAAGTCAGCGCTGGATCCAGGGCGCTGTCAATTGAACGCCTTGGCAAACATCGAGTCGTCACCGGTATCGCGATCCATCCTATCGTCGCGGCTTGGGACCTGGGCAGCGGAGAGAGTGAAGTGTTGTCGTGCGCGGCTGCGATTCCAGGCGGTATCGCGATTCTCGATGACCAGGCCGCTCGGCGTTGCGCATCGACATTGGGAATTGAAACGCGCGGCACCCTCCGCGTATTGATAGCTGCGAAAAACGCTGGGTTGGTACCCGCGATCGAACCTTTGATCGAGTCTCTCCGCGCATCGGGCATCTTCCTGTCGGCGACCGTGGTTGCGAATGCGCTGAAGATCGCTGGCGAAACAGACTAGCCGCCCTTTCGGCTCTTGATTCGGCTACCAGCGCAACAGCAGCGCCAATAGAGCCACGCCCACGACTTGATGAGGTTTTTATTGTTGCCGAAATCGTCGCACAAGCATAACCAATCCCATCAGCGCCATCCAAAAAACACCCGATGTGCGGCGGTCCGTGCCGTGACTGCTCACCGCACATCCGCCCGATTGTAGCTCCGGACCATTTGGCGTACTACCGTCCGCGGTCACGCCCGAACTGCCACCCGTGACCATCATGCCGCCTGTACCCTCGGTCGGCTCAGGCTCGACCGTACCGGCTGAGCAACCGCGTTCGACATCAACCCAAACTTGCCAACTCGTGTACCCTCGGTTGGCGTCGCAACTCGATTGTGAGACCGACGTTGAAACGCGGCACCGCGTGGGGTTGCATAGCTCACTCGATTGGATCAACCGGCCGGTGTGGTCATATACCGTGACAGTCGTGCAGGCAACACCGCCAATCGCCAGACTTGCTGGACCGCGATCGAGTAGCAACGGACTCAAGATTCCCGAAGCGTTTGCGTGTTCACCAGTGGCATTGATGAATAGCGGGTGTTCTCGGTTGTGATCGGCGAACAGGTGGAGGATGCGTTCCCCTCGAAGGGACGTGGCAAATAACCACAACTGGGCACCAGTTTCCACAGGCGTTGCTGGACCAACACCGGTGGTAAATGCGAATTTCACAGGTTCTCGCGGAGAATCGCGCGAGGGACTGGTTACGGTCAGAATATAGGCGCTGTTGGCATCGAGGGTCTCGGTGGGGGCGACGAAATGTACCACGGTGGTACACGGCCAGTTGGCGGCGACGGTCACAGTGGGTTTCAACGGTACTGTGGCTCCGTTCGGACCGGTCAAAACGAATGCGCTATCGGCAAGCGGTTGAAGACCCGCCACGATGAAGGTGGTATCCGTGGGTGCTGTCTGGTACGGCCAGGCCACCCACGGTGCGCCACTGCACGAGCAGGCACTCGCCTCGCCCCGCAAGAGATTTAAAGCTAACAAGGTGGCAACCGCGATAGTGGTGATTCGGATGGCGTTACGCACGACTGGCACCGATGCAAACCCTGGGCCGAAGCGCCAAACCACCGCCAAAGCGCCGTAGGGCCGAATCATCGTGACACGGACGCGACACGGTTGTCAGACCACCACACTCAGGGCAACGCGCGCAGCGCGGCGATGTCTGCGGCGGTCAGTGAGATGTCATACAGTCGAACTTCATCGATCAGTCCGTCGATGTTTTCGATGACATCTGTTTCGGCGATGCCAGCGCCCATTGTGAAGGGGGTCTCGTCCGTCGCGA
>JAYUPZ010000119.1:0-9963 GCA_043759805.1 Myxococcales bacterium
CGCATGGTTGTAGCGGGCAAAGCCGATCACATCTCATTTGTGGTGTACGAGCACGGCGGCCGGGGCGCGCATGAACACCTTGTCGTCATGATGGATGACGGAGACGACGCCACCGTCGCCTTTTCATGCATGGGGTCCCTTTCTCGAAAACTGGATCGCATCAAAACAGCTATCCGACGCCGTGGTTGCAAACGGGTAAAGGGAACCCGTGAAACGTCTTGACCGCGGCCCATCTGTTGCTTGCAGCGGATGGGCTGGCGCCCGCTGCTGAATCGTTTTACATTTTGCAGACCATTGATGCGAAGGAGAACATTCCTATTTGGGGTTGCCACGGCCTGATGTGACGCTCCTGCGTTCGTTGCTTCTCAGCATCGAGAACTACCCTTTTTTGAAGGCAAGGCTTTCTCGCGAACCCGAACTTGTACCTGGTTGCGCATTTCGACCTGGCTTTGCCATCCGTTTTGAGCGCCAACGTGGATCGAACGTTCGAAGGTTAGACGTACTTCTCTGCTTCAGGTGCGGCTCTTTGAGACTGGTTCGTGGAGACGGCAAGGTTGAATATGCCGAAAGCATGGCCGGGATGGCGAATGGTTTGCTGACAATCGTGGAAAGCGTTTTTCCGAACAATGACGACGTGACCGAGGCGGCAAGACGGCATGATCGCCGCAATGATGCTCTTCGGAAATAGCCCGATGACACGTCTTTCCATCGACGAGGCCACGCGAATTGCAATGGCCGAGGCAGCCAAATACGGCGTGACACAGCTGGATTTTATCCGCTGCCGGGAAATTGAAGGGGCTGTCGTCTGGATATTTTCCGAAGGCGGACGAGGCAGCATTTTCGGTGTTGAGATCCTTGATGAAACCGGCGGTATTCTTCGGGCAGGACGCGCAGGCGGACGCTGACCGTAGCAGTGCCCCCTACAGCCCCATCACCAGATGATTCCGGGGACGTGAGTGAAATCAACCGTATCTCGAATCAGGGAAGCCCTCTGCCAAACGTCGAACACAGCGCGCCGAT
The DNA here is from genome assembly GCA_043759805.1 of Myxococcales bacterium. Taxonomy (GTDB): domain Bacteria; phylum Myxococcota_A; class Polyangia; order Fen-1088; family Fen-1088; genus JAWXBF01. Next base: position 1,021 of record JAYUPZ010000119.1, read on the forward strand.
GGTGGTCGTGACCACTCTTCTGGCCAATGCTTTGCCAGTTTCGGCGGAGGGCTGATCGACTTCGAGCCAGACGAAAAGCGGCGATCCGATCCGAATAGCCGAGGGCCGCTTGCTGCAGAGCGCAGGCTTCCGGAAGGGACAATCCCCACATCCGACGCAAGTCGATGACGGCTTGATCGATGGCGTCGGGAGGCAAGGTTGAGGGGATCTCGGGTCTGACGGAGGTGTCAGGCGAGAGATGCTGGGGTTCGTCTTCAGTCTCAAATTTGCGGAGTAGGGACAGTGCCATCGGAGACGCGATGTTGCAGATCTCGTGCCGAACGCAGAACGGAGCTCACGCAGGTGTGAGTGCCGTTTTCGCGAGATCTGTCGTCGACTCCGACAATTTTGTCAGATATCTGTCGCATCCGGCCGCGGCTACGGCGCCATGTACATGCCAGCTATTTCCGCCGACGACAGTTGGATGTCGTACAGGCGGACCTCGTCAATAAGGCCAACCATCTGTTCGAGGACATCTTCTTCGGCGATGCCAGCGCCCATGGTGAAGGGCGTGTCGTCGGTTGCGATAGGCCAGCCAACGTCCTGACAGACGGACACGACGCCGTTCATGTAGCCGCACTGTTGGATGCCGTCATAAGTCATCGCCATGTGCACCCACTCGTTCAGCGGTACGTTGGTTGTACCAATGCCGTAGAAGAAGTTGATACCAACAGCCGGTACGCCGTTGTTGAGACCCATAAAGAACTGCTTAACACGGGTGCCAAGCATGTGACGCTGAGCCACAACGTTGTACGGCTTGAGCGAATTGTACCGGTCCAGTTTAATCCAGGCGGAAATCGAAACCTGGTTGTTAATACCGGTGTTGTCGATACTATCCGAATCGGGAACGTTAACCCAATCGTCGAGCCCGTCGATGCGCAGCGCACCGCCCTTCTTGCCCCTTTCCCATACCGGCGCGGGGTGCAATTCGGCCGACGACGTTGATCCCTGGCGGACCGTTCCGTGATTCGCATTGACCGAGCTGTCCTTGACGACCGTACCGAAGCCTTCATCAAACTGCCAGTGTCCGATCATGCCTGTCGCCGTACCGCCAAAGGCGTACATGATGAGCGGGACGAGCGCCTGGCCACCCATGGCAGATGTCACGCGTAACGTACTCCTGTAATCTCCGGGTCTGCCATCGGACAGGACAATAAAGGTGCACGAAGACCCGTTACGCGAAAGCGACTGGCCTGTACAGGTATCCTTACCAACCTTGAATCCGGCTGGAATCGTGAGCGACAAAGCACCGGTATATGTCCCGGGGGTGCCTGTCGTCGCAAAGACGGTAAACTTCTGCGACGGCAAGCTGGCGGCATCCAGATCGACATTTCCGAACGCGTGGCTGCTCGGTGACAACGCGATCCCGGGCGTACCGCCGCCGGAGCCGGATAAATTCACCACAAACGATCCTGCCGACGACGACACGGTCAGCTTCGTTTTCACCATTCCTGGTATCGGTGTAAACCAAACCGTCACCGTACACGACGCGGCGGGCGCAAGCGGGAGGACACAATTGCTTGTTATGCTGAATTGATTCGCATCGGCTCCGAATAGAAGATCGAGCTGGGCGACCGGCGCGGACCCTGTATTGCGAATGGTGAACGAGCGCGAGATCTGAGACCCCAGGGCGACCAAACCGAAATCTATAAAACCCGGTTCCACAGAGATTCCACCGCCGCCGGTCCCACCGGTTGGACGCGGGCCGGTTCCGCCTACCACGCCGCCGCCGGTTCCACCGGTTGGACGCGGGTCAGTTCCGCCTACGTTGCCTTCGCCGGTTCCACCGGTTGGAGGCGGGCGAGTTCCGCCTACCTCGCCGTCGCCGGTTCCCCCGGTAGGTCCTGGCACCATCCCGCCGATGTCGCCCCGGTTCGGCTGGAGGTCGAGCGCCACTCTGTCCCCGCAGGCAAACAACAGCGCGAACAACACCGGACTACCCCATAGCGACCGTAATTTCATCAACACTCCGTTCCCTGCCCCGAGACTAACCCAAAGCAGGCCTTGGTTAGCCCACTTATTCCGCGCCAAGGTACAGAAATCGCACCGTCACCAGTTTTAGCGGCATGCACACCGCACTAACGGTAGCGGTTTGCTCGCGGCTATTGCCACCCGATAGCCTGCAGGTCGAAGGGCGTGACCGGACCGTTGTGGTACAGATCGGCGAGCCGGCTCCGTTCCCCGACTCTCTTGCAGGCAATTGGTACTGTCCGTGGACGATCTGGAAGCTGGCAACACTACGCAGGGGCGGCAGCAGGTGAAGGCATCCGTCGCGCCCGCGGTCATCGGCTATGATGGCGCCACCCGATGAGCACCCATATTCCCAGCTGGCCCTATGAACAACGCTTGGGTGAAGCAATACGACTTGCTTTGCCAAAAGTCGCACCAGAAGCCGCCAACCAGCTTCGAGCCTTGCTGACGCCCGAAGCGCTCGCGATTGTTGCAGCGGTTTTGATTGCCTGGATCGTTTCACACGCATTCGGCATCGGCGAAATCATCGACCTTATATTGCTGGTTGTCGGTGTTTTCTCTGTCGGGTGGGCCATTTTCTCCGGCATCGAGCACCTGTACGACTTTGCGACCATCGCCTACCGTGCAACGTCGCCCTCGGACCTGGAACGGGCTGGCGACCATTTGGCAAAAGCGGTCGGAATCCTGGGCATTCAGGCCGTCTTGGCGGTTCTGTTTCGGGGTGCTCGATCCCCAAAAATAAACAGAGGCTCGGTCCGAGGCGCGCCCAGTGGCCCAGTCTCGCAAGGGATGCGGTACAAGCCGACGATCACCCGCGACCCAACCCTCCCCGCCGGATCCGGGTGGACAACCAAGTGGGGCGACATCGTCGTTTCGACGCGGGGTACGGAGACCGATCGCGCCCTGGTTTTAATACACGAGAGGGTTCACCAGTTTCTGACGCCAAGACTGCTGATTTTTCGTAACTATCGCGTGAACAACACCAGCTCCTCGTATTTGCAATCCTCGTTGTGGCGGTACATCGAAGAAGCGTTGGCAGAGACCATCGCCCAGGTGGGTGCGACGGGCTTCCAAAATCTTTTCAGAGGGATCCGGTTTCCCGTATCAAACGGGTATGTGTTTCTCAAGGCTGGCGGTGGATACGATGCTGCATTCGCAGGACAAGGCGTGCTTCGTGAACTGGGATCACTGGTGCATACCGGCTCGATTACGGGGATCGCGTACGAGCTGCGTTTTGAGAATGGGACACCAACCGTTTGCGCTTCGCCCTAGGTACTACCCGTGACTTCGAGCATCTTCAAACGACTGAAAGAAGCGTTTTCGGGCAAGGAAAAAGGCCCCGTGACACGCCTTTCCTTGGATGAGGCCACGCGAATTGCAATGGCCGAGGCTGCCAAACACGGCGTGACAGAGCTGGGTTTTGTTTGCTGTCGGGAGATTGAAGGGGCCGTCGTCTGGATATTTTCCGAAGGCGGACGAGGCAGCATTTTTGGTGTCGAGATCCGGGACGAAACCGGAGGTATTCTTCGCGCAGGACGCGCAGGCGGACGCTGAAAGACCCCAACACATCACCGCATTCACACGGTAACAAACGGTAGCGGCTTGCTGGCCCCTTCGATCGAGCCCAGCGAACTTGCAGTACGAATGCTTCCGTCAACGTTGTAGTGGCCGTATCCCTTCATCGAGCCAGTCTCGAATTCGCCACGCGGAATGCCCATCGCAACGAGAACGTTTCCAAGGTACTGGTTCCACGGCAAACCCGGGTAAAGGCCCTTGCCCTTGACGTAGGGATATTCAGATTTCGGATTCAAGTAGCGGTAGTCACAGTGAAGCCCCGTCTTGAAGGCGCCACCGGCGCTCCCGATCGTCACGACGGGAACGTTGTACGATTCGTGTGTCGCAGCTGCACACTCCTGTGTCCATGCGATCAGGGTGTCATCAAGCAGCGTGTGCCCACCTAGGTCAACGGCGTCAAGTTTGCGCGCAAGATCAAGAAAGATTCCGGAGAAAACTTTCTGGTTGTGTCCGACCAGGAGTGACTGCGGTCCGGATTCAAAACCCTTGTGCGCCACGTCCTGGTGCCACGAACCCGAAAATTGCACAAGCGGGTTGGTAATACTCATCGAAGCAATTCGGCTCGAACCACAGATGAAGGCCGTGACGAACACATCGTTCAACAGCGCGAACCTGGATAGTCCGTCGCCATCGCTTGTCGGCTTCGGTTGTTGTCCGCACTGTTTACTGGCAACAGGTGGCATCGCGTTGACCTTGCGTTCAAGTTCGTTCAGTCGGCCCAGGTGGTCCTCGAGGCGTTGCTTGTCTTGCAAGGAAATACGGGCATTGCTGTTGCGAAGACGCCGATAGTTATCCAGCACGCGATCCACGATCGCTTTTCGAGGTGGCGTTGCCGGAACCGAGGACCCGCCGGGCACGAAAATTCTGTCGAAGAGTTGACGCGGACTGAAGTTCGTGGCGATTTCCTGAATCGATCCGGACTTGGCCTGCGGATTCGACCAGCCATAGGAATAGCCGTTGCGCGATCCAGTCACCATGACCCGCTCTTTGACGCCGTTGAGCGACGAGTAGAACGAGGGTGACCATCCCATCACTTGATCGATTGTCGGCATGGGGAAGGACTGAGCCGCCTTGCCACTGGTGCCATTGCCGTCGTTGGCGGCATAGTTTCCCATGTGTAGACCACGATTGTGCGAAATGCCGAGCGTGCAGTGGAAGCCCTCCAACACGTTCATCTTGCCAACGAGTCCATTCGTGAGGACCGTGCTGGACGCACGCAAGGTCGGGCACAGCGCATTTTCATCACCCGTATTACGTACTACAAGCGGCCCCCATTTCGCGGTGTGGCCCGGATACAGCTCTTGACTGCTGGTCAGACCCGCTGCGGCCGGAAACATATTTTCGTGCAGGACCCCGCCGTGATCCGTCATCAAAGCGACAAAGTGTTTTTCTCGAACTGGCCCGGCTGCCCAAAGGTTTCTAGGTTGCAACGATGGCAAGATCGGCAACGCCAGCGTGAATCCACCTGCGCCACGAAGAAACTGCCGACGGGCTACACGAATCGAAGCTGGAGCTGTCACGGGTACTGCCTTTCAGACCCACCAACTAAGGCCGACGGGCCGTCGTTCCAAGTGGGTTGTCCGCCGACAATCTTGCCGACCTTGGAGTGAACCCGTATAGACCGTTCGATCTAGGGAATGATGCCGCGTTGAGTTGCGAGCAAGACCGCCTGTGTTCGATCCGTGACCCCCAGTTTTCCCAGCAACGAATGCACGTGATTTTTCACCGTGGACTCGGATATGCCCATTGCAGCGGCAATCTCCTTGTTTGATTCTCCGAGAGCCATGCGCCGCAAGACGTCGACCTCACGGGCACTCGGAGGTGGAGTCATTGCGCGATCCGCAAGCCGTTGCGCGACCGTCTCCGAATGACGGATCTTGGAACCATTGCGCGCCCCACGAACAGCGGCGGCAAGCGCCTCCCGAGTTGTGTTCTTCAGGAGATAACCAATAGCACCGGCGTTGAGTGCGCGAAAAATAGCCTCGTCCCCATCGGCACTGGAGAGCATCACGACCGATAGTTCGCGTTTTGCGACCAACAACAATCCCAGGACTTCCAGTCCATCCTGCTCGGGCATCCTCATGTCGAGTAGGACGACATCGGGTGCTACCCGCGACAGGACCATCAAGGCCTCCTTGCCGCTACCAACCGACGCAACAACCTGAATGTCTTTTTCCACCGCGAGCATCGCCTCGATGCCCTCTCGAACAATCTGGTGATCGTCGATCAACATCAAGCGGATGGGATTCGCCGGCGTCATGACATACCTGAATGGTTGCGTGGAAGTTCGATTACCACGGAGGTTCCAGAATCAATCTTCGAGCTGAACTCGAGTTTAGCGCCGAGGCGCGTTGCGCGCGCCCGCATTCCTCCCAATCCCAACCCACCTCCGGGATGAGGCGCAGGCAACGATGCAGGGTCGAATCCCCGACCATCATCGCGAATCAAGACTGTCAAACGGAGCGGGTGAAAGGCCAACAGAAGATCGATCGACGAAGGCTTTGCATGCTTCAGTGCGTTGGTGACTGACTCGCCCACGATGCGTTCGATCTCGCCCTTGACGTTGCCACTGGTTTCCCAGGGTGTACCGGTCGTCTCGATTCGCATCTGCACATTCGAGTCACGCACCATCTGACCAATCGACACACCGAGTGACCCGGCGAGATCCGAAGGCCCAGCTCCCGCTGACTGTAGGCTCCAGATCGAAGCGCGAGCCTGAACCATTCCCTCGGTTAGCAGCTCGCGCGCACGCCCGACATGCTTGCTCATCGCAGGTCGATTGTCGTATTGCGATTCCACCGCCTGCAACTGGAACCCAACCGCGACCAGCGTTTGTTCCAGTGTATCGTGCAGATCGCCGGCGATGCGGGTGCGCTCCTGGTCGACGGCTGCTCGCGCACGCATTCGTTGTTGACGACGCGAGCGTGTGACGACGACAAACATCAGCAAAATCGCGATCGCCGCCGCCACCAACGCACCCCGTGACCGATACAGGGGCGGACGCAGCTCGAAGGTTAAGGCCCGTCGATTGCTCTGGGACGGCGGGCCGTGTGCTTCGTTTTCTGTACGAACTTCAAAGGTGTAGATCCCGGGTGGAAGATTTGGGTAAACCGCCTGTCGGGCTTCGCCCGCGTTGATCCAGTCCTCGTGTAGTCCGCGCAGTCGATGCTGAAACCGGAGGCGATGAGGGTGCAGAAAACTGGGAGCCGCGAACGTCACCACCAAACGGCTCGCACCCCGTGCGGGCGGTGGACTGTAAGGCGTTAGTGAAAGGCCATCTACCTGTATCGACTCGATTCTCACCTCGGGAAGTTTGAGACTCGTCAGTGCGGCTACATCCGGAACCCAAACGGGTCCACCTACAGTGGTCGCAAACAAACCGCTGCCACCGTCAGAGATCAACGTGCCGGACCAGCCGGTGAGCAAGGTACTTGATGGCAGCGCATCCCATGCATCCCATCGGATCATCGACGCATGCCTTGTCGGGTCAGAGAGCAAATCGGTGAGCCCATCCAAAGGGACAACCACCAGACCCTGGCGAGAGGCCAACGCCAACATATCTTTGCCCACCAAAGCCACGCCCTCGATCGCTGCAAGCGGTACGCCCCGACTCGTGTCAAGGCGTTCGAAATCCTGTCCATCGAAGTGAACCAGACCTGCCGCATCCCCTGCCATCCAGTACCCCCCGACGCCATCACTCACGATGGAAGACATCTTGAGGCCCGGCCACGTGGGCACAGAAAACTGTCGCCAGCCCTGACCATCGTGCAGGTGAAGTTGCCTGTCCGTCAGCAGCACGAGGCGTTCCACCGATCCCGGAGGGTGACGGGCCCGTCGGTTCTCGATGATACCGGAGACGCGAACACCTTCAACCGCGGCGAGCGGCACTTTACGCAGTGTCTTGCCGTCATAACGTAGCACGCCTCCGGACTCGACCGCAGCCCACATCACCGCGGCACTGTCTTCGTGGAGGATGTATACGCCTCCGAACCCCGTTCCTTCCATCGGAACGTCGTGCAACGTACCGCCCTTGAAACGTTGTACGCCGTTGTTCAAGTTGCCGATCCACAAGGAACTGTCGTGGGCTCGGACGAGCCCACGTGAATCGTAAAAACGTTGGTTGTCTCGAACCGGTGCGAGGATCGATCCCTTTCCGTCCGTGTGGATGAGGCCGGCCTGAGGATCGAGAGCCCAAGCGCCCTCGGTATCGACGGCCATGCCGAAGACAGGTCGCGAAGCCGAAGGCAAATCCAGTGGGCGTATCAAGGGATTGATAGCCAGTTGCGCCAACCCTTCCGCGGCCATCGCGATCCAGAGGCTGTTTTCATGGTCGATAAGAAGCGCACTTGGAGGGATGTGGGGCAACCGTTGTTCCGACAGGACACCGACGAATTTTCCTTCCCGACCTCGCACGATTCCCGCATCGGAACCGATCCACAGTTCGCCCGATGGCGACACCAAGATCTGCTGAATCTTGGTGTTCTGATGCCAGCCGACCATGGGAGACACCCCATTTGGCCGCCATATCCAAAGACCCGCCTCCACGGTTCCGAAAACAATCTCGTGGGCCGAAAGCGGAGCGAGGGCGCGCACCGGTCGCTCCGTATAAACGTACTGCGGTTTCTGGTTGACTATCCGGCCGAGGCCACCCTGTCCGCCGAACCAAAGTTCCCCTTCGGCGTCACGCGCCAGCGCGACGATCCCCTTGAGTTCAGGAAACGAAACGACCTGTTTGCCATCGGCGAGCTTCGCGAGTCCTGACGAACCGGCAGCCCACACGAACGTTCCGTCGCCCAACAGCGCGTTGCAATCCAAAACGGATTGGTCGGAAATGACATCAAGACCGTCGTGCCACCGCAACAAGGAGTCGTCGGTACAGGCCCAAATCGATCCGTCCGAGGTAGCAGCCAGTGCCTTGATACCGAAGAAACGCCCCGACCGATCGGCGACATGGCGAAAACTCAATCCGTCGAAACGAAAAAGGCCCGCGGTCGTCCCCACCCACAAGAAGCCATCAGATCCTTCCACCATTGCGTCAATACGCCCGGGGACTGCCAGCTGGCGCCGGATATTTTCTCGAACCAGCACCCCCGCAACCGCGGACGATGTTCCGGCAATGAAGCACGCGACAAAAAGGAGACGGTGCATCCGTTGGTTGGTCTGTCGAATAATTGCCCCTACAGCCCCATCAGCCAGATCGCCGTTTGCACGTAGATCACAATCCCGATCACATCCAGCATCGACGCGATGAAAGGCCCGGATGCAAGGGCCGGGTCAAAGCCGATGCGCCTTATAAACAGCGGCAATCCCGCGCCCGCCACCGAACCAATCGTCACACAAGACACGAGGGAAATCGCC